>JAKQBR010000051.1 GCA_029574005.1 Deltaproteobacteria bacterium
GATGCCGCTGGTCGAGGCCCTGGACAGCGTAGCGGGCATGCGCGCCGTGCTGGGGCTCTTCGAGGGCGTGTGCACCGGAGCGGCCGACGGCTACGGCCGCATGGCGGGCCGGCCGGCCATGACCCTCCTGCATCTCGGACCGGGATGCGCAAACGGGATCGCCAACCTCCACAATGCCAGGCGGGCGCATACGCCCGTCCTGAACATCATCGGCGATCATGCCACCTGGCACAGACAAGCCGACCCGCCGCTGGCCATGGACATCCCTGCCCTGGCCGGCACGGTCTCGCGCTGGTGCCGCGCCAGCACGTCGGCCGATGGCCTGGCGCGCGACACGTGTGCCGCCGTGGCCGCCGCCAGGCAAGGCGGGGTGGCCACGCTGATCGTGCCCCAGGACCACCAGTGGGAGCCGGTCCTGAACCAGGCGGACGCGGTTGCGGCCCCGACGCCGATAACCATCGATGCGCGCGCCATCGAAGAGGCCGCGCGCCTCTTGAACGGGCCCGGCATGACCGCCCTGCTGCTGGGCGGCAGGGCCTTGAGCGCCGAAGGACTGCGCCTGTCGGCGCGCATCCGCGCGGCCACCGGCTGCGATCTGCTGGCCGAAACCTTCCCGGGACGCATCGAACGGGGGGCCGGCCTGCCGGATGTCCAGCGCATCCCCTACCTGCCCGAGATGGCCATACCGATGCTGGCGCGCTATGCCAACTTCGTGATCGCAGGGGCCAAGGAGCCGATCGCCTTCTTCGGCTATCAGGGCACGACCGGCAGGCTCCTCTCCGACAGCCAGAGATGCCTGACGCTCGGCGCCGATCCCCAGTCTCTGGAGGCGGCCCTCGCGGCCTTGGCCGATACCCTTGGTGCCCCAAACGGTATCCCGGAGGCAGTCCTGGCCCCGGCCAAGCGCCCCGATCTGCCGTCCGGCCCGCTCCACGGCGCGGCCGTTTGCGAGGTCCTGGCCTGTCTTCAGCCCGCAGACGCAATCGTGGTCGAGGAGGCCGTGACCTCGTCCCTGGCGTACTATCCGGCAACGGCCGGCGTGCCCCCTTTCAGCCTGTTGACGCTCACGGGCGGTTCGCTCGGCCAGGGCATGCCCTGTGCCGTGGGCGCCGCCCTGGCTTGTCCCGATCGCACGGTGATCGATTTCCAGGCCGACGGGAGCTCCCTGTACACGCCCCAGGCCCTCTGGACCCAGGCCCGGGAACGGCTCAACATCACCACCATCATCTGCTCCAACCGCAGCTACGACATCCTCAAGCTGGAGATGGCCCGCGCCGGCACGCTGAATCCAGGGACCAACGCGCGCAGGCTTACCGATCTTTCCGGGGTCGACTGGGTCAAGTTCGCCGAAGGACTGGGAGTACCAGCCTGCCAGGCCAGCACCTGCGAGGAACTGGCCCGGGCGCTCGCGACGGCCCTGGCGAGTCCAGGCCCGCACCTGATCGAGGCCATCATGTAGTGGTGAAATTCCTCCATGGAGTCGCTGTATTGACACCGCGCCGCAAGGCCTTATCTTTGAATAGAAAGTGGAGGACGTGCCGATGGATACGCTTGACGCCACCGCCCAGGCAGGCAGCATGGATGCCAGACATTCGATTCTGATCGTGGAAGACGATCCGGGCCTCTCGGATCTGATCCAGAAGACGCTCAGCGATCAGGGCCTGGACTGCGCCTGCGCCTTCAACGGGAGCCAGGCCCTGGAATGGCTCGACAACAACCACGCCGATCTGCTGCTGCTGGACTACTCGTTGCCGGACATGGCCGGATCGGCGCTGATCGAGAGGCTGGGCCGGCGTCAGGCCGCCCCCCCCCTTCATCGTGATCACGGGCCACGGCGACGAGCATATCGCCGTGGACATGATGAAGGCCGGCGCCCAGGACTACCTCGTCAAGGACACGTCCCTGCTCGAGCGGCTGCCGGCCATCATAACGCGGGCGCTCAAGGACATCGAGCACGCCACCCGGATGAAAGAGATCGAAGAGGAGCGCCAGAGGCTCCAGTCGCGGCTCATGCAGGTTCAGAAGCTTGAGGCCATCGGAACCTTGGCCGGCGGCATCGCCCATGACTTCAACAATATCCTTTCCACGATGCTGGGCTATACCGAGCTGGCCAAGCTGAAGCTCGAAAAGGGCCAGGCGATCGCGGGCGAACTGGACGAGGTGCTCAAGGCCGGCATCCGCGCCCGAGACCTGATCAGGCAGATCCTCACCTTCAGCCGTCAAGCCGAGATCCAGCGTACGCCCCTTGAGATCGGGCCGCTGATCAAGGAGACCGTCAAGTTCCTCAAGGCCTCGCTGCCCGCCACCATCGAGATCAGACAGCACCTCACGGCCTCGCACAACCTCATCCTGGCCGACCCCACCCAGATCCATCAGGTGATCATGAACCTCTGCACCAACGCCACACATGCCATGCCGGACGGAGGCCGGCTCGTGATCCGCCTGAGCGAGCTTGACCTGGACGCACAAGGCGTCCTCGCCTACAAGGGCCTGCAGCCCGGACATTACCTGCGCCTGAGCATCAGCGACAGCGGCCGCGGCATCCCTCCTGACATCATCGACAAGATTTTCGACCCTTTCTTCACCACCAAGGAGCGCGGCGAGGGCTCGGGCATGGGCCTGGCGGTCGTGCACGGCATCGTGGCCGATATGCACGGCGCCATCACGGTGGAAAGCGAGCCGGGTCTGGGAACCACGTTCCACGTGCTGTTCCCGGCACTGGAAGGCGTAGCCGGCGGCTGCGATCTCGTGCCGGAGGCATTACAGAAAGGCCATGGACGGATACTCTTCGTGGATGACGAAGAGGGGGTCCTGGCCTCCGGCCGAGGCATCCTGGAATATCTGGGGTATGAAGTCGAGGCCTTCGATTCGGCCACGGCCGCCCTGGAGAGCTTCTCTCAGAACCCGAGGGCCTTTGATCTGGTCCTGACCGACATGACCATGCCCAGGATGACCGGCCTTGAGTTGGCGGCCAAGCTCAGGAAGATCAGGGCCGATGTCCCCATCATGCTGAGCACCGGTTTCTCGATGGCCCTCTCCGAAGACAGGGTCGCCAGCCTGGGCATCCAGGCCCTGATCATGAAGCCGCTGGTGGCCGGCGAACTTGCCGAGGCCGTATATCATGCTTTGCATGCCGAAAACCGATAGATATCACGTGGCCAGGATACTGATCATCGATGATGATACCAAGATCTGCCGCATGCTGCATGGGCTGGCGAAGGGCCTGGGGCATACCCCCGATACGGCCAATACCCTGGAGCGCGGTCTGGAGCTGGCATATGGCGGCGACTATGACCTGATCCTGCTGGATCTCCAGTTCCCCGAGGGCGATGGCCTGCAGGCCCTGCCGGAGCTGCTGCGGGCGCCCTCGCGTCCGGAGGTCATCATCATCACCGGCGCCGGGATCCAGGGCGCCGAGGTGGCCTTTACCCACGGGGCCTGGGACTACGTGCCCAAACCGTTCCTCATGGATGAGATATCCCTGCCGATAGCCCGGGCCCTCCAGTACCGCGAGGAAAAGCGCGCCGAGCGCCCGCTCAAGACGCTTGACCGCGTCGGGATCATCGGGAGTTCGGAGGCCATCACCCATTGCCTGGAGTCCGTGGCCAAGGCATCGGCCTCCGATGCCAGCGTGCTCATCCGCGGCGAGACCGGCACCGGCAAGGAGCTGTTTGCCCGCGCCATCCATGCCAACAGCCGCCGCTCGGGCGCCAACTTCATCGTGGTCGACTGCGGGGCCCTGCCGGAAACGCTGGTCGAGAGCATCCTCTTCGGCCATGAGAGAGGGGCCTTCACCGGCGCGGAACGCCGCCGCGACGGGCTTTTGCAGCAGGCCCAGGGCGGGACCCTGTTCCTGGACGAGATCGGCGAGCTGCCCTATGCCATGCAGAAGGCCCTCTTGAGGGCTATCCAGGAAAAGCGGGTACGGCCGCTGGGCTCGGCCCAGGAGGTCGCGGTCGATTTTCGGGTGGTGGCGGCCACCAACAAGGACCTGGACGCCATGGTGCGCGAGCACGCCTTCCGCGAGGACCTGCTCTACCGCGTGCGCGCCCTGGAAATCGTCCTGCCGCCGTTACGGGAACGCAGGGGCGACATCCCGGAGATCGCCATCCACAAGATCCAGCGCCTGTGCCAGCAGTACGGCACGGGCATCAAAGGCATCTCCCAGGAGTTTTTGGACATCCTGTCGGCCCAGGTCTGGCCCGGCAACGTGCGTGAGCTGATCAATGCGCTCGAATACGCCCTGGCCAGCGCCGGGAGCGACCCCACCCTGTATCCCAAGCACCTACCCCATACCTATCGCGCGGCCGTTCTGCGCGCCGATGTGGGGGACCACACCCCACAGTGGACCGCGGCCAAAGGCGATGAGGCCAGCACCCGCGATCTGCCGCCCTTGTCCGAGTTCCGCTCCCGCTACGAGAGGTCCTACCTGAGCCTTCTGCTGGAAAAGGCCGAAGGCAACCGCCAACGGGCCTGCGAGCTCTCGGGCATGTCCCAGTCGCAGCTCTACGCCCTGCTCAAGAAGCACAACCTGACGGGCTTCCGCCCCTAGCCCTGTTAGGACTGAAGCCATGTCCGAGGCACCGCGCTACCGGGTCCTGATAATCGTTGCCTTCGCGGTCATCGCCGTCATGGCGCTCTGCCTGGCAACCGCGTTCTCGCTCTTCGACAAGGCGCTCAGAGACAGCGCCATGAACCGCCTGGCGGTCCTGTCCGATACCAAGGCCGAGCTCATCGATCGCTGGATACAGGACACGGCCGCGGTGGTGCGCATCACCTCGGAGCGCGCCGAGGTCCGCGCGGCGCTCATTGCCGGCGACGTGCACGCACGGAAGGCGGCCGAGGCCGAGCTTGCCGCCGTGGTGCAGAGCATGACCGGCATCGCCTATGTGAATGTCGCCGACCGCCAGGGCATCGTCAGGGCCTCCTCCATAGCGGATGCCGCCGGCCGGGTAAGGATCCCGGACCGGGTCTACTTTCAAACGGCGCTGGCAGGGCGTGCAAACATATCCACCACCTACCGCGCCCGCACGACCGGGAAACCCGCCTTTGCCATCGCCGCGCCGATCCGCCACGGCGGCGAGGTCATCGGGGTCATCGCCTGCGTCCCGGACCTGGAGGCCTTTACCGACATGTTCCTGACCCCGGTCAAGGTGTTCAGGACCGGGTATATCGCGCTGTATGACGCCACCGGGCTGATCTTCGCCCATCAGGACAAGGCGCTGATCATGAAGGAAAACCTGCGCGATTATGCCTGGGGGCGCGCCTGGCTCGCCAGGCGCCGGGGCGCCGTCGAATTCACCTATCACGATGAGCCGGCCATGGCCTATCTTCAGCCCTGCGCCAAGACGAACTGGACCGTGGTGACCGCGGCGCCCGTGCGCGAGATCCTCGAGGAGGTCAGGCTGTCGATGATCATCAACCTCTCGCTGCTGTGCGTCGGCCTCCTGACGATCACGGCCATCACGTTGATGTTCAGACGCATTATCAAGGACTTGAAGGCCGGACAGGAACGGATCGAACGTTCGGAAAGGAAGTACCGCGCGCTCACCGACCAGCTGCCGGATATCGTCTATGAGGCGGACAAGGACCTCATGGTCACCTACCTGAACCGGGTCGGCCAGGACCTGAGCGGCTACGGACCCGAGGATATCGCCCGGGGCCTTCCCATACGCGCCCTGCTGTACGATGAAGACTATGCGGACTTTCTGCGGCTCATCGACCGCATCGAATCATCGCCTGGCGCACCTTTTCACGAGACCCACCGCGTCCGCACCAAGACCGCGGGCGAGTTTCTCGGGGAAAACAACCTCGTGGCGATCGTCGAGGGCGGCCGCATGGTCGGATTCAGGGGCGTCATCCGCGACGTGACCGAAAAGATCCGCATGGAGCAATCGCTCGTCCATTCGCAGAAGATGGAGACCATCGGCACCCTGGCGGGCGGACTGGCGCATGACTTCAACAACATCCTGGGCGGCATCATCGGGACGATCTCGCTCTGGCGCTATGAGATCGAGGCCGGCAGGCCCCTGGACGAGAAGCACATCGCGCGCAACCTCGACACCCTGGACATGCTCTGCCAGCGCGCCGCCGCTATCGTCCAGCACCTGCTCATGCTGGCCCGCAAGCAGGAAATCACGCTGGCGCCTGTCGAGCTCAAGGCGATGCTTCAGCATATCGAGAAGATCTGCGCCAGTTCGTTCGACAAGGGCATCGAGATCAGCGTGCGCCTGCCGGACGAACCGGCCATCGTTGAGGCCGATGCCACCCAGATCGAACAGGCCGTGCTGAATCTGTGCGTCAACGCCGCGCATGCCATGACGATCATGGTGCCCGAGAGCGCCCCCACGGGCGGACGTCTCACGATCTCCCTCGAAGCGGTCACGGCGGACATGGCCTTCTGCCAGGCCCATCCCGGGGCGCACATCCAGGACTACTGGCGCATCAGCGTGGAGGACACGGGCGTGGGCATCGATGCCGCCCTCCTGCCCAAGATCTTCCTGCCGTTCTTTTCCACCAAGGAACGCGGCAAAGGCACGGGCCTGGGGCTTTCCATTGTCGAGGGCATCATCCACCGGCACCAGGGCTTCATCGATGTCTCATCCACGCCCGGCTTTGGCACGCGCTTCTCGGTCTACCTGCCGGCTAGGGACAGCGCCGATGCCCTGCCGGAGACGGCCGATGCATCGGACACGCCCCGGGGGGAGGGCCTCATCCTCGTGGTCGACGACGAAGAGAACATGCGCATGATCGCCCGTTCCATGCTGGAAAAATGCGGCTACGCCGTCATCACCGCCGCGGACGGCGAGGAAGGCCTGGCGCTCTACCGCCTCCACGCGCACGAGGTCCGCGCCGTGCTCATGGACCTCAGCATGCCCAAGCTCTCGGGAGACCTCGCGTATCAGGCCTTCAAGAACATCAATCCCGGCGTGAAGGTCCTCCTGTGCTCGGGCTACCGTCAGGACGCGCGCATAGACAAGGCCTTGAACGGCGGGGTCGGCGGATTCATATCCAAGCCCTATGACCTGAGGAAACTGGCGGCCGCCATGTGGAAGCTGCTCAACGACGATCCCGGACACAAGGGCTCATCGTGAGGCCTTGCAGCGCTGAGATTCCGGGATATCGGAAGGCTTCTTTTCCGGAAAACCGGAAATCTCGGGTCCCATTCCGATCGCACCCGCACCCTTGATGCCATAACACATTGATATCACTCACGCCCTAGCAATCCCGTCGATTTGGCATGGTTTCTGCTCATGCTGGGGGAAGGCGCCTGTCGGAGCACGCGGCCATACCGCAGGCGCACGGTGGGGGCAGATGAACATCATCGTATATACCGGCGGAATTCAAGAGGTCGTCAGCGCGGACCTGCTCGGCCAGATCACGGCCAAGTTCGCGCATGCCAGGCTGGAATTGATCCATAGCCTGCCGGATTTGAGACAGCGACTCTCTCAGCTGCCCAAGACCATCGACGCCGGGGTCCTGATCGCCGGTGATGCCGCCCAGCTCTGCGAACTGGTGTCCATGCAGGACTTCCTGGACGGTATCCCCCTGATCCTGATCGTCCCCGACTTCGAGAAGGAAACCATCGCCAAAGCGGCCAAGCTCTATCCCAGCTTCATCTGCACCCTGGACAGCGACTGGGAGGTCGTGGCGAGCGTGCTCGAAAGGATCCTGCTGTACCGCGAGAAGGCGGCGAGCGTGACGAGTGGTCAACCAACCCCGGCGCGGCCGCAACCCAAATAAAAAAAGCAACCCGATGATAGGGTTAGAGGAGGGGGCCATGAAAGGTTTCGGCGATGTCAGAATCAGGACCAAACTGGCGGTTGGTTTCGGGGCCATGATCGTCTTCATGGTCGTGATCGGGTCTTTGGGCTACTGGGGCATCACCCGGATCAGCGGCAATATCCGCGACATCTTCGGGACCCGCCTGCCGAGCATCGACTACCTGGTCGAGGCCGATCGCGACCTGCAGCAGCTGCTCGTGGCCGAACGCACCCTGCTCTTCACCGACACCAAGGACGAACGCTTCCAGGAGCTGCTCAAGGACTACGATGAAAACCTGGAGCAGTCGGCCACGCGCTTCGGCAAGTTCAAGGCCCTGGCGGCCACGCCGGAAGAAAAGGCCATTATCGGGAACTACGAGAAGCTGCGTCCGGAGTGGGAAAAGGCCTCGATGTCGGTTATCGAGCTGCGCAAGCAGGACACACCCAAGGCCACGGCCGAGGCCATAGCGGCCAGCCTGGGACCGGTGAGCGAGAAGTTCGAGGCCGTGCGCGACACCCTCAATCAGCTCCAGGAGCTCAATCTTGATATCGCCAACAAGGAGAACGATGAGGCCCAGGCCACCCTCAAGCGCAGCCTCTCCATCGTCCTGGGCGTGCTCGTGCTGGGTTTCCTGGCGGGGGTGCTCATATCGGCCATGCTCAGCCGCAACATCGCGGGCATCGTCAAGACCCTGGTGGCCGAGATGCAGGGTTTGAGCGAGGCGGCCCTGGCCGGCAGGCTCGCCGAGCGCGGAAACACGGACAAGGTCAACTTCGAGTTCCGGGGCATCGTCTCAGGGGTGAACGATACCCTGGATGCCGTGATCGGACCCTTGAACGTGGCGGCCGAATATGTGGAGCGCATCTCCAAGGGGGACATCCCGGAGAAGATCACGGCCGTCTACAACGGGGACTTCAATACCATCAAGAACAACCTCAACGAGCTGATCCAGGCCATGAACGAGGTGACCGACACGGCCGAGAAGATCGCGCAGGGCGACATGACGGTCAAGGTGCGCCAGCGTTCGGACGAGGACCGGCTCATGATATCCATGCAGAACATGGTCGTCAAACTCTCCCAGGTCATCCAGGAGGTCAAGAACTCGGCCGACAACGTGGCGGCGGGCAGCGAGTAGATGAGCTCCACGGCCGAGCAGATGTCGCAGGGCGCTTCCGAGCAGGCGGCCGCGGCCGAGGAGGCATCATCCTCCATGGAGCAGATGGCGGCCAATATCCGCCAGAACGCGGACAATGCCCAGCAGACCGAGAAGATCG
>JAKQBR010000054.1 GCA_029574005.1 Deltaproteobacteria bacterium
GCATTGGGCGCTTCGGCCGTGGGCTGCAACTGCTCCACCGGGCCCGAGGACATGCTGGGGCTGATCCGCGCCATGAAGCCGTATGCCACGGTGCCGCTGGTGGCCAAGCCCAACGCCGGCCTGCCGCGCCTGGTGGACGGCCGCACGGTTTTCGAAATGAACCCGGAGGATTTCGCCCGCCATGCCCGGGCCCTGGCCGAGGCCGGGGTGAACCTGCTGGGCGGGTGCTGCGGCACCACGCCCGTGCATATCCGGGCCGTGGTCGGGGCGGTCAAAGGCCTTACGCCCACCCCGCCCCAGGTTACTTCCTTGAGCGGCTTAAGCTCGGCCCGCGGCCACCTGCTGCTCAAACCGGGCGCACCCCTGGCCGTGATCGGCGAACGCATCAACCCTACGGGCAAGAAGGCCCTGCAGGCCGAGCTCAAGGAGGGCAAGCTGGGAATCGTGCGGCAGTTCGCCCATGACCAGGAAAAGACCGGGGCGGCCCTGCTGGATGTCAACGTGGGCGTGCCCGGCATCGACGAGGCCGCCACCATCCGCGCCGCAATCAGCCTGCTGGCCACCATCACCGACCTGCCCTTATGCATCGACTCCGCGCGGGTCGAGGCCGTCGAGGCGGCGCTGCGCCTGTACCCGGGACGGGCCTTGATCAATTCCATCTCGGGCGAGAAGGCCAAGCTTGAGCGGCTCTTACCCCTGGCCAAGAAGTACGGGGCCATGTTCATCCTCCTGCCCTTGACCGACGAGGGCATCCCGGCCACGGCGGCCGAACGCCGCGGCGTGATCGAGCGCATCTTCGAGCAGGCCCTGGCGCACGGCTTCAGCAAGGACGACCTTGTCGTGGACGCCCTGACCATGACCGTATCCGCCGACCAGCGTGCGGCCCTGGAGACCCTGGCCACCATCGAGTGGTGCACGCATACCTTCGGCGCCCGCACGGTCATCGGCCTGTCCAATGTCTCGTTCGGCCTGCCCGAGCGCCGCTGGATCAACGCCGGCTTCCTGGCCATGGCCGCTGCCAAGGGCCTGAGCCTGGCCATCGCCAACCCGGAAAACGCCGAGCTCATGAACATCAAGCTGGCCACCGATGTGCTCTCCGGCCGCGACCCAGGCGCCAGGGCCTACATCGAGCGCTTCGGCGCGCCGGCGGCCCCGGCCGCAAGGCCCGAGGCCGCCACCGGGAAAGAGGCCGCGCCCGTGGAGCTGGTCCACCGGGCCATCCTGGAGGGCGACCGCGAAACGATCCTGGCCCGCGTGGAAAATGCCCTGGAAAAGAGCCTGAGCCCGGACACTTTGGTGAACGACGTCATGATCCCGGCCATCCGCCGCGTGGGCGAGCTCTACGAGGCCAAGACCTATTTCCTGCCGCAGCTCATCGCCAGCGCCGAGGCCATGCAGAAGGCCTTTTCCCGGCTGGAGCCGCTCATCAAGAAGACCGGAACCGGCTCTCCCAAAGGCCGCATCCTCATGGCAACGGTCAAGGGCGATATCCACGACATCGGCAAGAACATCGTGATCCTCCTGCTCAAGAACAACGGCTTCGAGGTCATCGACCTGGGCAAGGACGTGCCCCACGAGCACATCATCATGTCCATGCAGGAGCACCGGCCCGACCTGGTGGGCCTCTCGGCCCTGATGACCACCACCATGGTGAACATGCCCGAGATCATCACAAAAGCCCGCGCCGCAGGCCTCTCTTGCCCCTTCATGGTAGGCGGCGCCGTGGTCACCGAGGCCTATGCCCTCTCCATCGGCGCTACCTATGCCAAGGACGGCGTTGAGGGGGTCAAGGTGGCCGAGATGCTCATCGCCGCTGGCCGCACAGCCACGCCATAGCCGCTGCGCACACCCACCCCCGGCCCACACGATCCAGAGCGTTTATTTTTTGGGCTTGATCGAGCGCAGCATATTGTGTTACATAGTGTAGTTATAGGAGCATTTATATCTTAATGTGCCGCTGACGGCCTTATACGGTATTTGGGGTTATCCTTTTTGAATCGGCAGCAGGAAACCTGACACAAGAGCCTGTTGGGATCCGCACCTGGCGCTATTCTTTCGTGAGGAGGCAAGCGATGGGCATCTCTCGCGGCAATGTCGCAGCTTTGCTGGGTTCCCTATTCCTGGTTTCCCTCTGCCCGCTCATGGCGGTTCCCGGTCAGGCGCAAACGCTTCAGACCGATGTTACGAACAAGCTCTCCCTCAACCGTTCGCTCATGCTCTATGATTGCTCAACCAGGACCAGCTACTGGAACTCAAGCCTTACCAACCTGTCCCGTGACACCCTGCCGGCCCCGATCACGGTGGTGGTTGAAGGCATCACCCCGGCGGGGATAACCGTCGCCAACCCCGACGGTTACACCCCGGAAGGCAAACCCTATTTCGACTATTCCAGGCTGGTAGGGGCGGATTCCCTGTTGGCGCCGGGAGAGACCAGCGGGAGAAAGACCTGGCGCTTCTACAACCCCAAGCAATACCGGTTCTCGTTCACCTACCGCGTGTGCGCCAACTATCTCCCCCCGGACAAGCTCCCGCCCGTCATCACCATTACCAACCCCGTCAATAACGGCGTACTGTCGCACAACACCCCCCGGATCACGATTCAATACCACGACGATGTCTCCGGCGTGGACGTGAAGAGCTTGCTGGTGACGATCGATGGCGTCGACATGACCGCCGAGTTCGGCGTCACGGAAAACTACGCCGTGTATTCTCTGCCCTATGCCCTTACCACCGACCTGCATCTGATCGAGGTGACGCTGAGCGACAAGCGCGGCAACACCAATTCCGTTACCTCCTCCTTCAGGGTAATGTCGAGCAGCGGTGCCGCGCGATATCTCTTCTCCCTGAAGGACAACCCATGGATATTCGCTTCCGCCGGCGATGGCACCTACACGCAATACCTGTCAGCGGAAGGCCTCGGCATATCCGAAGACGCGGATGTCAACGCCGTCAGCAAACCGACCTGGTGCGACGAGATCTTCTTCTCCATCCTCAATCGGGGCGGTATCTATTGCTCCACCGGGGACGGATCATATCATCAATATCTGAGCAACAGCCTGCTCGGCATGTGCACAACGGTCGGGATCGAGGGTCTGGATCTGGGCTTCGAAGGCGATCCGATCCTTTTCAGCGCCAAGGGCTACAAGGGCATCTACAAATCCCTTGGCACCGGATCGTATTGCCCCTATCTCACCAACACCCAACTCGGCGTCTCGAGCTGCGCCTCCATTGATGCTATTGAAAAGGACACCGGTGATGCCATGTATTTTCACCTCACTGGGTCGGGCGATGTCTACAAGCGTTACAAGGGCGCGAACACCCTGTTCCTGAACATGGCCGACCTGGGCGTGCCGGGCGCGATCCTGGATGCCTTCGCCGTATTGCCCGAACGCACCAAGCCATCGATCGCCGTCACGAGCCCGGCCCACGGAAGCGTTTTGAAAACAAACACCCCCTTGCTCGCGGTCAGCTTCGGCGATGCCGAGTCCGGGGTGAATAAGAACAGCTTCAGGGCCCAGCTTGACGGCGTGGACCTGTCCAAGTCTTTCACGGTCGGCGATACCGGCGCGACCTATCAGATTCCGGCCGGCCGGGCGCTCGCCGATGGGAACCATCTCCTGAACGTTTCCATCGATGATCGCGCCTGCAATACAGCCGGCGCCCTATCGTCTTTCAGCGTGGCCGTGAATTCTCCACCCACGGTGAATATCTCGGCCGATCCCGGCACCATCATAGCCGGAGGCAGCTCGGTCCTGAGCTGGACCTCAAGCGATGCCGATACCCTGCGCATCGACAACGGGATCGGCGCAGTGGCGGCCCTCGGGTCGATCGCCGTCAGCCCTACGGCGACCACGACATACACCATCACGGCCAGCGGCCCCGGAGGCACCGCCACCAAGAGCGCCACCGTCACCGTGGTTCAGCCGCGACCTACGGCCCGCATCAGTATCGAACCGAGCACCATCCTCTCCGGAGCGTCCGCGGTGCTTTCCTGGGTCACCACCAATGCGGATACGGTCACGATCGATAAAGGCATCGGCGCCGTGGCTGCAAACGGTTCCCGCACGATATCGCCGGTGGCGACCACCACCTATACCATCACGGCCGCAGGACCCGGCGGCACGGCCACCAGCAGCGCCACCGTGACCGTGCTTCAGGCGCCCAACGTGAGCATCGCGGCCATGCCGGACACCATTGCGGCCGGTGACACATCCACCCTGTCTTGGACATCGATCAATGCGGATACCGCGACTCTGGACAACGGCATCGGCCCCGTGGGCCTAAGCGGCACCTTGGCGGTGGCGCCAACCCAAACCACCACCTATACCATCACGGCCGCAGGTCCCGGCGGCACGGCCACGGCGAAGGCCACGATCACCGTGCATCATCCGCCCACGGTGACACTGTCGGCCGTTCCCGATTCCATACTCGCCGGTGAGACGTCCTTGTTGAGCTGGACATCTTCGGACGCGGACAGCGTAAGCATTGATCAGAACATCGGCCCGGTCGAGCTCTCCGGTTCAACGTCGGTGAGCCCGAGCGAAACCACCACCTACACCGTCACGGCCACGGGTCCGGGAGGCACGGCCACGGCCGCGGCCACCGTGGCCGTCGGGCCTGCTGCGCCGGCCCATAAACCCTATGCCTATATCACCAACGCCCAGGACAACGATGTATCGGTCCTCGATCTTCAGACCAATACGGTCATTGGGCGCATCAAACTGGGGGAACCCGGCGATACCACCTTTGATTTCGGCTGCGCGGTCAGCCCGGACGGCGACACGGTGTACGTCGCCTCTCGGACAGGCGGCATCACGGTCATCGATGCCGCCACCAATGCCATAGTCAGAGCACTGCCCGTTCCTGCCGCCACCCTGGCCTTGAGCCCGGATGGAAAGGTCCTGTATGCCGTGAACACGGATGACGGCATCCTGTCGAGCATCCTGCTCTCCTCGGGCGCGGTCGTCAGGAGCATCTCGGCCGGCCCCCGTCCGCATGGTATCGCCCTTAACAACGAGGGCACCGTCATCTATGTCGGTTCGCTGCAAGACGGGCTGGTGCGGGTGTTTGAGGCCGAAACCCTGGTCATGACCGGCACCATCCCGGTGACCGAGCCCGGCGACTCCATCCGCGACCTGGCCATGAGCGTCGACGGCTCCCTGCTCTATGCCCTGTCCGCCAAGTTCTGCACACTCACGGTGATCGACGCCTTTTCCCGCGCCATCCTCGATACCCGACGCTACCTTGAGGACTGGGCCAAAGATTGTCATATCGCCGTAAGCCCGAACGGCGAGAGGATCGTGGTTACCGACACCCTGCAGAGCCTCGAGCCCCTGACCATCAATATGATCGACTCAAGCACGCTGGATGTCTTGAACAGGATACCCGCCTGCGGGGCAACGGCGCCGGATTTCAGGGCCGACGGGTCGTTCGTGTATGTCCCGGATTTCGCGCTCCAAGGGGTCCATGTCATCGACGGCCTGACATCGGCCGTTTCTGGTACGGTAGAAGACGGGTTCGCCTTGCCTTGCGCCGGCGGTCGCTTCATTGCCGAGCACAGGGAGCTGATCTCAGGCATGGTCGTAGAGAACGGCGTCGGTATTCCGGGGGTGCTCGTGACCCTATCGAATGAGCATATCAGGAAGACCTATAGAACCGATGCACAAGGTGCTTACTTTTTCTATGCGCCGCCCGGCAACTATACGATCTCGTACCAGAGCGGCAATCATATCCTTGCGACCGCCAGCCGGGATATTGCGGTAGCGGGCGGCAGCGTATCTCTGCCGGATGTCGGCGTGGTCCTGGGGGCGCGTATTTGGTCCGAGCCCGCGGCCGTCATCGCGGGCGCGTCAGCCGCTTTACATTGGAACGCCGTCCATGCCGGCGGTGTATCCATCGACCAGGGGATCGGCGCGGTGGGATCAACCGGCACACTCAGCGTCACGCCGTCTGTGACCACCGTCTACACCATTACGGCCACTGACTCTCTCGGCCATACCGTCAGCGACCACGTGCAGGTGGCGGTGTACCAGAAGCCGACCGTAACCCTGACGATCGACCCGCCAACCGTGGTATCCGGACAGGAATGCACCATCTCCTGGACAAGCGCCAATGCCGAAAGCGTAAGCCTGGGGTACGAAGGCCACGCCTTTCCCGTGCCGCTATCAGGATCTCTGAGCGGGTATCCGGACCAGAGCGGCACCATCACGGTAACCGCTATTGGCCCCGGCGGTACGGCCACGGACTCGGTGACCGTTACCGTCGTCCCTGCGCCGCCCGAGGTGAGCCTTACGGCCGCGCCAGAGACCATCTATGCCGGCCAGTCTTCCCTGTTGGCCTGGATCTGCACGAATGCCGATCAGGTATCCATCGACAACGGCATCGGAGCGGTGGACCTTGAGGGATCCATGAGCGTGAGCCCTGTGCAGACCACCACCTATACGATCACCGCCACCGGTCCGGGCGGCCAATCAAGCGCCGCCGCCACGGTCACCGTCAATGCACCTCCGCCCGAGCTCAGCATCAGCGCCACACCCGCAACCATCCATGCCGGTCTGGACGAGTCCTCGACCCTGGCCTGGACATCCCTGCATGCCGAGCTCGTGGAGATCGACAACGGCATCGGAGCGGTGGCGCCGAACGGGTCCCTGGCGGTGAGGCCTTCACAGACAACGACCTACACCATCACCGCCACGGGACCGGGCGGCGTCATCCGCCGGTCCGTGACCGTTGTTGTGGCGAGCGTCATCAGCCTGGCCATCACAACGCCGGTCCAAGGCGCCACCATAGGCCGCCCCGATATCCTGGTGTCCGGCACGGTGAACCACGGTGCCGGCCATGAGACCGGCGTCACGGTCAACGGCATGCCCGCAACCGTTTATCAGGGCCGCTTCTTCGTGAACCATGTGCCGCTCGCGGCCGGCGCCAACACGATCGTTGTGAAGGCCTGTGACGCTGGCGGCAACACCAACGAGATATCCATCACGGTGAGCGCAGACATCGAACAACCTCACATCACCTTGTCCCTGCCGGATTATACCGGTATCGCTCCGTACGATTCGGCCCTGATGGTAGACTCCGCCCTTTCGACCGATTCCAGAAGCTTCTCGGATGATGGCGCCGGACAGATCCAGTATCTGGATGGGACCGAGGAAGGCGAACGCATCGCCCGCATCTCAAGCCAGGGCTGCTACTTCATCACGGCTCACGCCTCGATCAGCGGAGTGGACCTCACGGACACGGTCGGAGTTGCGGCATATGATATCGCCGGCCTGGATAGCATGCTGCGGCAGAAATGGGAGTCCATGCGCACGGCCCTCCTGGACGGCGATATCGAGGCCGCGGTCAAGGATATCGCGAGCCGGACCCAAAACGCCTATCGCGCCATCTTCACGGCCCTTACCCCGGAACAGCGCGCGGGCCTGGTTGCCGAGCTCGGTGATATCCAGCTCATCAAGACGCGCTTCGATGGTGTCGAATATGATATTCAGACCCGCAGGAACGGCACCCTGTATTCTTTCTTCCTTTTGTTTGAGAAGGACGCGGACGGACGCTGGAAGATCGCCAATTTCTGACCAGGAGGACAAGGGACATGACGGCCAACCGCAATGGAATAATCTTCGGTATCTTGCTTGCCTGCGCCGTTATTCCCGCCCCACTCATAGGCTTTGATTTCCCTGGCTTTGTGACTATGCGGGGCAAGATCATCGATGCCGACACCCTCAAACCCATCGAGGGCGCCGTGGTCTGGGCCATGTGGGA
>JAKQBR010000078.1 GCA_029574005.1 Deltaproteobacteria bacterium
TAAGAGAATCCCGGTTCCCGATCAAAATTGAAACCCATATTTCTGATAGTTATTTATAGTCTGATTATCCCTTCATTGAGCAGAGATCGCTGGAAGGAATATTTAATCTCATAACTTGACATAATACATACAGAAATTTATGCTGTTACCAATGAACAGGCGAGGTTCTTATGCCGATCCGCATAATACACCATTGTAAAAAATTAGAAGTCATAAAATACGTTAATTATTCGATGGTTGATAGTGTTTTTGAGAATGATTCGCCGGCAGGTTATACGGACAGACTGGATGATTTCCGCAGTATATGCGGATCGGCCTAATTATGGTTAGAGATCTCAGTACACGTAAGGAGGTTATAATCTGCCATGATGTCAGGTCCACATGATTCGATTGGCAGGAAGTACGGACAAATCGCAGGTAGCAGGCGGATCAACGATTTCATCTACTTTTGCTTTGAATATGTCTCTGAAGAAGATCAACGGATATTCGTGAAGAAATTCCGTGAGCAACCTCACGATTCTGATCAAATAATGCACACCTTTCGAGAGCTGGTTCTGGGTGCTTATCTCGGTTCAAAAGGTTTTAGGGTGAGGCACGATTATGCTGTCGATAAAAAAACTCCGGATTGGTGCATTTTTGACGACAAGCCAACAATCATCGGCATAGTCGAATTAACGAACTTTCACATCGACCGGATTACCGAGACTGAAATTAAGAGAAAAATAGCGGAAAACCTGATGGCCGTCTTTTGGCGTGACGGAAAAAAAGATAATGTTGAGCGGCTTTACCACTGTATCCGGCAAAAGGCAGACGCATATCATGCTCTGATAGATAAGTTAAGAACGCCTTACGTTATATCGGTATTTGGCGAGTTTCAAGCCTCCATAGATTTCGATGAAGTGCGACATTGCCTCTTCAATGAAGAAATCGGCCTCTTCGAGATGTATCCTGATGTAAGCGGAGTGTTATACTTTCAGGAAGAATCTGGTCGTTACTTTTTCAAGTATGCTCCGAATCCTCAGGCATTGCATATATTGGACTTACCGGATGGGGTTTTTCCGGCTCTCTAACAATCGGCTGCACCGGATTGCTTGGGCCGCATGTCCGGGGTTACTTGTCAGCCAGACTTGGCCCAAGCAACCGGTGAGCCATGTCGTTGCCATCTCAAGAAGATATCGATGCATATTTCTCACCTAAACAGAGTTATGATTATCACGATATCTGTCTTTCCGCCGCGAAAACCATCTTGGTAAAGCACGTAGGTTGGGTTGAGGATCGAAACCCAACAATTCCAAGCCGTTGGTTTTCGCTGTCTCTCAACACCAACCCATGTCATCCTGAGGAGTTTCAGCAAAGAAGGATCTCCAGGGTTTTAAGTTTTAACAAAGATCCTTCGCTTCCGCTCAGGATGACTCTTTCGGTTTACACGGCAGGGGGATAATTCCGTTTTGCATTCGAGGTGACACGTGGCGATTCATGAATCGCCCTTAAGGGCGCAGTTCCGCTCACCACCCATCCATTTCATCCTGAGAGCGACGACATCTAATGACCCACGAGGCTTCTTTTGGATTTCGGTTCTCAATCAAGATCATAGCGAGGAGTCAAGGAAGGCGGTGGCGAGGTGTATAGGTAATACTCCGCAGCCGCCGCCGACGCAGACGACAATGCTAGGGCTTGATTGAGACCGGAATCCTATAATTCGATCTGGGCGCCTAGTTCTACAACCCGGTTGGGCGGGATGCCGAAATACGAGGTCGGGTTGGAGGCGTTGCGCGACATGAAGGCGAAGAGCGCCTTGCGCCAGCCGGCCATCTTCGAGGTGCCGGTGGTCAGCAGGGTCTCGCGGCCCAGGAAATAGGTGGTGGTGGCCGGCTCTATCCCCACCACCATGAGTGATACCATGTCCATGATCTCGGGGATGTTGGGCTTTTCCATGTACCCATAGTCGGCCAGAATCCGGTAAAAACCCTGGCCGAGGTGGTCGAGCTTCAGGCGATCGCAAGCAGGCACGCTGGGGATGTCCAGGGTGCGGATGGAAAGGAGTATGACCTTCTCGTGCAGCACATGGTTGTGTTTGACATGGTGCAGGAGCGCCGCGGGCGTGCCGTCGGGTGAGACGGTCATGAACACGGCCGTGCCGAAGACCCGCTTGACCTCGTGGGCCGCGACATCCTCAAGGAACAGCTCGATCGGGAAGCGCTTCTTGAGCATGGCGCGCGAGAGCTGCTTGCGGCCGTCTTTCCAGGTCTTCATGAGGGTCAAGACACAGGCGGCCACGAGCAGGGTGAACCAGCCGCCGTCGACGATCTTCAGGAGATTGCCGCTCACATTGGGGATGTCGAAGAACAGGAAGAGGCCGACGATCGGCAGGGCCTGCCAGAGCGGCCAGCCATAGGTGCGGGTTATGACCACGAAGTAGAGCAGCGATGTCATGGTCATGGTCAGGGTCACGGCAATCCCGTAGGCCCCGGCCAGACCGCTCGATTCCTTGAACATCAGCACCACGGTAATGCACAGGATCATGAGGGTGTAGTTGACCCCCGCGATATAGATCTGGCCCTCCTTCTCGGACGAGGTGTGCATGATGCGCATGCGCGGGCAATAACCGAGCTGGATGGCCTGCTGGGTCAGCGAGAAGACCCCCGAGATCAAGGCCTGGGAGGCGATGATGGTGGCGATGGTGGCCAGGCCGACCATGGGGTAGAGCAATGCCTTGGGGACCAGGCCGTAGAACGGGTTATAGGCCATTTCCGGTTGTCGCAGCAGCAGCGCGCCCTGACCGAAGTAATTGCAGAGCAGCGCCGGGTAGGCCATGCCGACCCAGGACAGGCCGATGGCCCGATGCCCGAAATGCCCCAGATCGGCGTAGAGCGCCTCGCTCCCGGTGATGCAGAGCACCACCGAGCCCAGCACCACGATGCCGTGCAAGCGGTGCACGGCGAAGAAGTCATAGGCATACAGAGGATTGATGGCCTTGAGGATCTCCGGCGCGTTCGAGATCTGAATCAATCCCAGGACGGCGATGACGCTGAACCATACCAGCATGATCGGTCCGAAGACCCTGCCGATCCGGGCCGTGCCGCGGTGCTGCACCAGGAAGATCGCGAGCAGGATGCTGACCGTAAGGGGAAGCACCAGCGGGTCGGCGGCATGGGTGGCGACGCTCAAGCCCTCCACGGCGGAGAGCACCGAGATGGCCGGGGTAATGATGCCTTCGCCGAAGAGCAGCGATGCGCCGACCAGGGTCATGAATACCACAGCCGACCTCGCGCGCGGCCTGAGCTTGTCCATGTGGGTCTGGGCCTGGCCCAGGAGGGCGAATATGCCACCCTCGCCGTGGTTGTCGACCCGGGTGACGAAGCCCACGTACTTGATGCTTACCACCACGGTGAGCGACCAGAAGATCAGGGACAGGACGCCCAGGATCGTCGTGTGGTTCATGGCGATGGCGTGTGTGCCGTGGAAGCACTCCTTGACGGCATACAAGGGGCTCGTGCCGATGTCGCCGAAGACCACGCCCAGCGCCAGAAGCGCCAGGGTCAGGGTGTTCTTATGTTCCAGCATCCGAGATGGCTGTTGACATTCAGGGGGTGTGGCCGCATCGCCGCCCTCCCGGTTTTCCTTTGCCTGCATTCCAGGGCCTCCAACCTTCAAGCACGAGGACGGTCCGGGAAAAGTACTGGATCATCCCCTTCGTCGCCTACGGGGTTAGCTGTCGGGCTTGGGCCGAAGAGGTTTGCCCTACGCCGCTTGTGCGATGCGCCCCCATCATTGGTTCCCCCGTTCCACGCGCTGTGGATTCGGCACTTGCAAGCCCTGTAGCACCCAACCCCGAAGGGTGTCAACCGCCTTCAACGTGCGCGGCGCCTGGAAGCTGCCGCGAGACAAAAAAAGGCTGCCGTTTCCGGCAGCCTTTGGCGTTGCGCTTCTCTTTGGAACAGGCTTAGCAGAGTTCGAAGACCGCTGCCGCGCCCATGCCGCCGCCGATGCACATGGACTCGACGCCGTACTTGGCCTTGCGGGCCTTCATCTGCGCCATGAGCTGGGCGCAGAGCTTGGCGCCGGTGCAGCCCAGCGGGTGGCCCAGGGCGATGGCGCCGCCGTTGACGTTGATGATGCGCTTGTCGCTCTCGCTCGACCACAGGGACTTGTCGTCGTACAGACCGAGCTTCTGTGCACAGTAAATGAACTGTGATGCGAAGGCCTCGTTGAGCTCCCAGATATTGATGTCCTCGACCTTGAGGCCGGCCATCTTGAGGGCCTTGGGCACGGCATAGGCCGGGCCAACGCCCATCTCATCGGCCTTGCAGCCTGCTACGGCATAGCACACGACCCGGGCGATAGGCTTGAGGTTCAGGCGCTTCAAGGCCTCCTCGCTCACGATCAAGGTGGCGGCGGCGCCGTCCGTGGTCTGGGACGAGTTGCCGGCCGTGACCGAGCCCTGGTTGGGGACCCAGGGGTTGGCGGAGGCAAAGGCGCCCTTGAGCTTGGCAAGGCCTTCCATGGTGGTCTCGGCGCGCACGCCGTCGTCGAAATCCTGCATCTTCATGGTCTTGGTCCACATCCCGTCCTTCTCGACCCATTTATAGGCCGGGGTGGGAATGATCTCGGTGAAGAGCTTGTTCTTCTGGGCGTTGGCGGCCTTCATGTTGGAATGGTAGGCGACCTCGTCCTGCATCTCGCGCGTGATGTTGTAGCGCCGGGCCACGTTCTCGGCCGTGATGCCCATGGACGTGTACACGTCCGGGTTCTCCTTGGCCCAGTCCGGGTGCGGCCGGGGCAGGTTTCCGCCCATGGGCACGATGGTCATGGACTCGCAGCCGGCGCCGATGGCGACATCGCACCAGCCGGTCTGGACGCGCATGAACTGCAGGGCGATGGCCTCAAGACCGGATGCGCAGAAGCGGTTGACCGTGGCGCCGCAGGTCGAATCCGGGAACTTGGCCAACTGGGCGATGACACGGCCGAAGTTGAGCCCCTGCTCGGCCTCGGGGAAGGCGCATCCGACCAGGATATCCTCCACCTCAGCCTTATCGATACCGGCGCGCTCGATCAGCCCGTCGAGCACGGTCTTGAGCAGGTCCTCGGGCCTGGTCTGTGCGAATGCGCCCTTGCCCCTTCTGCATCCGGGAGTTCTTACCGATTCAACGATATATGCATCTCTCATTGTTATTTTCCTCCTGTCCTTCCTATCTTCGACCTACAAGAACAACGGCTTGCCGGTGGCCATGATGTTTTCGGCCATCTTCTGGGTGTTCTCCGTCTTCCACAGCTCGACGAAAGCCTCGCGCTCCAGCGACTGGAGATACTCTTCAGATACCAGCGTACCGGAAGGCACGTCTCCGCCCGACATGCAGTAGCAGATCTTCTTGGCAATGAATTCCATGTGCGGGGTGATATAACCGCCGTGCTTCATGTTGTGCATCTCGACCCAGACCATACCCTGGGCCTCACGACCGAAGACCGGTATCTTCTTCTTCATGGGCGGGGCATAGCCGTCATCGACCATCTTGAGGACCTCTTTCTTGGCCTCGCCGATCAGGTTGTCGCGGTTCATGACGATGCGGTCCTGCTGGTTCAGGAATCCGCGGGCGCGGGCCTCGGCCGCCGACATGGTCGTCTTGGCCTGGGCCACCAGCATGAAGGCCTGCACAAAGAAGCCGGCCCAGTCCGTGATCTTGGAGATCTCGGGTTTGGCGGTAATGGTCTTGCGCCACAGGTTGATCATGCCGCAGCCGCCGGGGACCAGACCGGCGCCGATCTCGACCAGTCCCATGACCAGGTCCATGTGCGCCACGATGCGGTCGGAAGCCAGGCAGACCTCGCAGCCGCCGCCCAGGGTCAATCCATAGGGGGCCGCCACGACCGGGATCGGCATATAGCGCAGCCCCATGATGCCGGCATGGACGTTCTTGATGAAGGCATCGATCTCGGCGAAGTTGCCGGCCTTGGCCAGGTTCAGCATATAGGACAGGTCGCCACCGGCCGAGAATGCGCCCGGCATGCCGCCGGCCTGATTGCCGATGACCAGTCCGATGCCGTTATCGACCGCATATTGACCCGCCTCGGCCATGAAGTCCACCATGGGCTTGTTGATGGCGTTCATCTTGGAATGGAACTCAAGGTTGAATACGCCGTCGCCCAGGTCGATCAGGGACGCCGACGAAGAGGTCTTGACAACCTTTTTCTCTTCGCGCAGCGCGGCAAGGTTGATAGCCGTAGCGCTGACGCGCACCGGCTTGTAGCTCTCCGAGGCGAAGTCGTAGAACATCTTCTGACCCTTCTCGATCTTGTAGAAGGACGTGGCCTTCTTGGCCAGCATCTTATCGATCTTCTCGGGCACCTTGAAGCCATCGGCCTTCATCTTGGCCACCGACTTTTCCAGTCCGATGGCATCCCAGGACTCGAACGGCCCGAGTTCCCAGTTATAGCCCCATTTCATGGCGTTGTCGATCTCGACCACGGTGTCGGAGATCTCGGGGATGCGGTTGGCCGCATAAATGAAAGCGCCGGCCACGACCTTCCAGGCAAACTTGGCGCCCTTGTCGTCGCCGTAGACAACGGCCTGGAGCTTCTCAGGCAGGGTCTTGGCGGCCTTGGCGGCGTCCAAGCAGGGGAAGCTGACCTTTTCGAAGGTGACGTATTCGCCGGTCTTCGGGTCGATGACCTTCTTGATCGACTTCATCTCCGGGGTTCTCTCCTTCTTGTAGAACCCGGCCTTGGCCTTGTTGCCGAAGAGCTTCTTGTCCAGCATGTCCTTGATGAACTGCGGTACCAGGAACACATCGCGCTCTTCGTCGTCTACGCACTTGTCATAGGTGCCCTGGGTGACATGCGTCATGGTGTCCAGACCGACCAGATCGGCGGTGGCGAAGATGGCGGTCTTGGGACGGCCGAGCGCCGGGCCGAACAGGGCGTCGACCTCGGGGATGGTGAGCCCGTCGGAGAGCATCTTATTGATGGTCAGGCTGATACCGTGGATGCCGATGCGGTTGCCGATGAAGTTGGGGGTGTCCTTGGCCCAGACGATGCCCTTGCCGAGCCGCTTCTCGCCGAACTCGGCCAGGAAGTCCAGGATCTCCTTCTTGGTCTCGGCGCCGGGGATGATCTCCAGGAGGTGCATCCAGCGCACCGGATTGAAGAAATGCGTGCCGAGGAAATGCTCCTTGAACTCCTTGCTTAAGCCCTCGGACATGTCTTTCAAGGGGATACCGGAGGTGTTGGAGGAAACGATGGTGTCCGGTTTCCTGATGCCCTCGATGCGCTTGAAGAGCTGCTGTTTTATCTTGAGGTTCTCGACGACGACCTCGACGATCCAGTCGCACTCCTTGAGCTTATCGAAGTCATCCTCAAGGTTTCCCACCGTGATGCGTCCCAGATCGTCCTTCTGGAACAGCAACGGCGGCTTCGCCTTCTGCATGGCCTCGAGACCGGCGTTGACGATCTTGTTCCTGGCCTTGGGGTCTTTCTTTTCTTCCTCTTTCAGATCAAACGGCACGATGTCCAACAAGAGAACGTCGACACCTGCACCGGCGAGGAGAGCTGCTATTCCGCCCCCCATGATCCCCGAGCCGATAACCGCGGCCTTATTGATTCTCCTAACCATAAACCCTCCTGTATCTTGATTTTTATGCCTTTTCCTATTGAACAATGAATCATGATTCATAATACAAGAAGAGGGGCTTTAAATCAAGCATTCTTTTCACTTTTCTCAATGCTCACCATAAAGGATCGGCAATCATGCCGGGCGGGTGCCCTCGCATGCAATCCCGGTCCTTGCCGGGATCGGCGCCAGATTGTCGCGAATGGGCAGGTCTATGCGCCGCCC
>JAKQBR010000082.1 GCA_029574005.1 Deltaproteobacteria bacterium
GCTATGACATGGTGCAAGGCATCGGGAGCATCTATTCGAGATTGCCGGGGCATGCACTCTTTTTTGTCATCCCAAGCATATCTGGTAAATGTAAATATATAAAGGGCGTCCCCATTGTTTCTCCCGTTGATTGATGGTTGAAAGTTATTTTGTTTGATGACTGGTATGGATACCCAGCCCTTCATGCATGGGAAGTATGTTTTGCAGCGATTTGACAAACACGATAAAAGCGGCTATAGTATAATCATATTGCACATTGGACGATAATGGTGTTCTAAGCTATGTACAAAGAACGAACACTTGAAGCTTTTGTTGAAAAGGCGACTGAACAGTTCCCTGTACTGATGGTGACCGGGGCCAGGCAGGTCGGCAAGACTACATTCCTGCAGCACTTGAATAAAGAAAGAAGAACCTATGTAACCCTGGATGATCCTCTGATCCTCAGCTTGGCCAAAGAGGACCCTGCCCTTTTCATGCAGCGGTTTCCACCGCCGGTGCTGATTGACGAGATCCAGTATGCGGTGGAACTCCTGCCGCACATTAAGATGGCTGTGGATCGTAACCGCGAAGCCGGTCAGTTCTGGCTCACTGGGTCCCAGCAATTTCACCTCATGATGGGGGTTTCCGAATCTCTGGCTGGTCGTGTCGGCGTGGTTCATCTGCTTGGGCTCTCAAGGAAAGAGATAACCGGTCACGGCTTTGATTCCAGTCCTTTTTTACCAACCGACGAAAATATTTCCAGCACCAGGGCAGAGGGCAAACTCACCTTGAAAGAACTGTATCGGTTGATATGGCGCGGAAGCTTTCCTGCCATTGCCCTTGATGACGACATGGATCGGGACCTGTTTTACAGTTCATACGTCCAGACCTATTTACAGCGTGACATCCGCGACTTGGCCCGTGTCGGAGACGAGATGGCATTCTTACGATTCCTGAGGGCCGCGGCCGCCCGCACTGGACAGCTTCTGAACCTGGCCGAGTTGGCACGGGATGCCGATGTGGCCCCCAACACAGCCAAGACATGGCTTTCCATCCTCCAGGTCTCCGGAATTGCCTATCTGCTGGAACCATACCACACCAACGTGACCAAGCGGCTGGTGAAGACGCCGAAACTGTATTTCCTGGATACCGGGCTGTGTGCGTATCTCACGGAGTGGTCCAGTCCGGAGACATTGGAGGCGGGCGCCATGTCCGGTGCGATCCTGGAGACCTGGATTGTGGCCGAGTTGCTGAAAAGTTACTGGCACAACGGGCGCCGGGCGCCCTTTTACTTCTATCGCGACAAAGACCAGAAGGAGATCGATCTTATCATTGTGCAGGATGGAACGGTATACCCTCTGGAGTTCAAGAAAACTGCGTCTCCCAGTAAAGACGATGTCAGGCATTTCCGCGTGCTGGATAAATTGAACATGCCCATTGGTTCTGGTGGGGTCATCTGTCTGGCGGAGCAGTCTCTGCCACTTACCCAAACCACCCGATCAATACCTGTCGATACAATTTAAAAAACCGGGTCGGACCGAGATAACAAATTGATATAATGGATTAATAGTGTGAAAAGGGTGGTCGTTTCTGGGCTTAGAAGGCATATTTTGGGGGTAAAAAGGGCATTTTAAGGAAGAGAAGAGCGGAAACGTAGCGTATGCCGAGAGCGAATCGATACTATGTACCCGGCTACACGTGGCACCTCACGCACCGCTGTCACAAGAAGGGGTTTTTGATGAAATTCGACCGGGACAGTGAGCGGTATCGGTGGTGGCTTTTCGAAGCCAGGAAGCGCTATCATTTGTGCATACTGAACTATGTGGTGACCTCGAACCATGTGCATATCGGCTCATCCTTGACATAGATGCCTCATAGTTGTACAATTGTACCTATGAAGATAGTCGCAGATACGAACACTTTTTTAGCCGTTGCACTTAATGAGCCGGAGAAAAATTTAATAATTAAACTGACAGAGGGATGCAGTCTGATTGCACCAGCGGTATTACCCTTTGAAATAGGCAATGCATTGTCTGCTATGGCCAAGAGAAGGTTGCTTGGATCAAAGGAGCTTATTGCAGCTTGGGAGATGGTTCAGCGTATCCCAGTTGAACTCCGTCAAGTTGATGTCCGGTCTGCGTTAGAAATAGCACTGAAGTTTAACATAGATGCCTATGATGCTTATTTTTTAGAGTGTGCAGCAAGTACGCGCAGTTCATTGATAACCCTTGATCGTGCTATGCGGAAGACTGCATCAACCATGGGTATAACCCTTTTGGAGCAATAAATTATGAAAGTATATTCATATTCCGAAGCAAGGCAGCGTTTCTCAGAAATTTTAAACATAGCTCGCAAAGAAGAAGTAGTTATTAAAAGAAGAACCGGCGAAGCTTTTTCAATAACGTTTATGAAACCATCTAAATCGCCTTTTGATATTGAAGGCATAGAAACAAAAGCAACAACTGCGGACATCCTTGAGGCAATAAGAGAATCTCGGGATAGGTAATAGCCGAACCAACTGGTAAACAAAGGGGAAGCCCTTTGTAATTTAGGCATTTCATCAGATCCAGGTTCTTCTCACGGACCAAGTTCCAGCCTTTTCGAGTGGACACGCTCATTGTCGGTAAGGAGATTTCTCATTCTTTCGCGAGTGCCGACATGGAATATTTAAGCTCTTGCACTACCCAGTAGCAAAACAGGCCGCGTGCTTTCGAGACGGTTCTCCTCTTGGATGACCCCTGATCTCTTCGGGACGGATATTGACAACCTCCGCGGTCACACCGAAGAGATGATCTGCCCGTTTTGAGCAGCAGATGGAAATGATTGAGAATCAATGCCCAGGCATGGCACGGTGTCTTGGGCTCCAGCACCAGGCCCCTCAGCCTGCGCAGAAAATCATCGCGATCCGTATCGTTGTCGAGAAATCTTGCCGCGCTCAATCCCCCTGTCCATGACATGGTGCAAGGCGTCGGGGGTATCTATTCGAGATTGCCGGGGCATGCACTCTTTTTTGTCATCACAAGCATACCATGTCAATGTAACTAAAGGGTGTCCCCTTGTTTTGGAAGTTTTATTTCCTATGGATATTATTCACGATTCGGAGTATGCTTTCTCATGCATTTGGGTCTGCACTCACATTCGTTAAAGGAGGAAGTGCAATGAGGTATGTCAGGGTCGTGATGATCGGTCTGATAATCGTTGGCGTGTTTTCATCCGGGGCATGGGCAGCCGAAGCAAGCTGGAAAAAGATCGGCGAATCGAACGGCATCGTGGGGTACACGCGCGCCACGCCCAGGAGCAGCGTGGACCAGATGAAGGGTGTCGGCATCGTGGACGCCTCGGTGGCCGCGGTCGAGGCGCTTATCCGCGACGTGCCGTCGCAGGCGGAATACATGTACAAGTGCAAGGAGGCCTCTGTGGTGAACACCCCCGAACTCAAGGGCTCGGCCGACAGCGTGTATGTGTACAATGTCACCGCCATGCCGTACCCCGTGAAGGACCGGGACGCGGTCGTCAGGGCCGACTACACCATCGACAAGGCCACCGGCACCGTGTATGTGCATGTGGAAACGGTCAAGACCGCGTATAAGCTGGACAACAAGAGGGTCAGGATGCCCCTGGTGATCGTCGATTATACCCTGGTGCCCAAAGGCCCCGACAAGACCGAAGTCACCTACGTGGCCCTGGCGGACCCGGGCGGAAATCTCCCGGCCTTCGTGGTCAACATGCTTACCAAGAACCTGAGCATCCAGACCATTGCCGGCATTCGCGAAATGACGAAGAAGGACAAGTATAGAAACGTCAAGGCCGTCATGACGACGACCGCGCATTAACCAAGCCGGATCGACCTTCATCCTCCTGATAGCGTGGGAGGATGAAGGTCGCGATAGCGCAAGGAATTCCAGACCATCTCCCGCCCGCCGCTCCTGTCCGTCCCTGTAAGACCGGTATCCCTCGATGCCCCCGGCGCGTCCTTGAGAGCCGGCATGGCGCAAAATAGTCGTCCATGCTACAAGATTGAAAGACGCCGCATTGCCGCGGGCGTAGAGGCGCACAGATCAGGACACGGGGGCTGAGAGGGTGGGAGGAGAAACGGTTCATCGAATGGAAGAAGCGGCCCTGCGGGCGGCCGGGACATGGGGCCTGAATGTCAAGGGCGTCCGCGCTGACCTGGCCGTCAGCGGCAGCCCGGAGCGGAGCGAGTTCAGGTGCGTGGTGGAATGCGCGGAGAAGCGGCTGGTGGTGCTGGAGTCCATCCGGGGCCGCGACCGGGAGAGGAAACAGGCCATTATCGACCGGCTGGACTTTCTTGCCCAAAACGGACTTTCGCGAGTGAACCCCTATCTGCGCGGCCCGGACGGAAGGCGGATTGTCGAACTCGACGGACACCTCTGGCAGGCCTCGCCCTATGTCATGGGGGTGCCACTGGACCGTCCTGCCTATGCCTTTGAGGGGTGGCGGGGCAAGCTCATGGCGCAGGTTCTCCTTGATTTGCGGCACGCCTCGCAAGGCCTGCCGGATGCCCGTGCCGCGAAACCCTTTTCTATCCTGAGCTACATCGATACGCTCAGCGCTCAGATCAGGGCACGGGAGCCGGCCGTGTTTGAAAAGTTCGTGCCGGTCCTGTCCTTCTTGAAGAAACGCCTGGCGCCCGTGCATGATATGCTCCCGGTGGCGTTCTGCCACGGGGACTACCATCCCTTGAACATGATCTGGTCTGAGGACGGCCTGCTGGCGGTCATCGACTGGGAATTCTGCGGCGTCAAGCCTGAAATGTACGATGCCGCGCTGCTCGTCGGCTGCATCGGCATTGAAGATCCCGATGCCCTGGCCGGGGCGCTGGTAGGGGAGTTTATCCGCGCCCTGAAGGCCGCCCGGGTGTTCTCGGGCGCCAGCTGGCGGGTGCTCGTTGAGATGGTCGTCGCCATCCGCTGTGCGTGGCTGGCCGAATGGCTCCGCACCACGGATACGGAGATGATCGAGCTGGAAACGGTGTACCTGCAGCTCCTGATGGACCATGCGGACGACCTCATGACGCTCTGGCATGAAGGGAGCGGGCCGCCGGGCACGTAAACGCGCCGTGCGGATGGGAGTGGCGGGGTCTTTATTCCGTCGAATTGGTCCCCTTGGTCAGGCGGCTCTGGAGATAGCCCTGCAGGGCGGCGGGCCAGATCGGCAGGAGCTTGCCGGTGGCGTCGGTGAACCTCATGGTGGAGAGCACGCTATTGGCCGGACGTTTGGCCGGCCGGGGGAAGTTCTCGGTGGTGACCGGGTTGATCTGGGTCGAAAGCCCCGCGAACTCCACGGTCTTTTTGGCCAGGTCGTACCAGGAGGCCTTGCCGCGGTTGCAGACGTGGAAGATGCCGCGGGCGTCGTTTTCGATCAGGACCCGGATGGCCTTGGCCAAGTCCCGGGTATAGGTGGGGCAGCCGAACTGGTCGTAGACCACGTCGATGGAGGACCGCTCCTCGGCCAGCTTGAGGATCGTGGCCACGAAGTTGGGGCCGCCCAGGCCGAAGAGCCATTGCGTGCGGATGATGAGGTAATCATCCATGCGCTCGGCGATTGCGGTCTCGCCTTTGAGCTTGGAGCGTCCGTAGGCGTTGATGGGATTGGTGGGGTCGTCCTCGTGATAAGGCCCGGTCTTGGTGCCGTCGAAGACATAGTCCGTGCTGATATGCGCCAGACGGATGCCCAAGTCGGCGCAGACAGCGGCCATATAGCCCGGCGCGTCGCCGTTGATGCGGGTTGCCAGTTCCTCCTGCTCTTCGCAGGCGTCCACCTTGGTGAAGGCGGCGCAGTTGATGACCCAGCGCGGTTTCTCCTTCAACAGGCAGGCGCGTACGGCCAGGGGATTGGTGATATCGAGACAGGCCGCCGGCGATGCCGCGTCGGTGGCGGATACCAGATGCCCGCCGCCGGCCAGCTCGTGCACGAGGTCACGGCCGAGCATGCCCAGGGCGCCTGTCACGAGCAGTTTCATCGGTCGGCGTACATCCTCTCGTAGTACTCAAGGTAATCGCCGGAACGGATGCGTTCCCACCACGGCCGGTTGGCGAGATACCAGTCGATGGTGGACTTCAGTCCTTCCTTGAAGGTCACGCCCGGTCTCCAGCCCAGTTCGCGTTCGATCTTGGAAAAGTCCATGGCGTAGCGGAAGTCGTGCCCGGGGCGGTCCTTGACGTATTTGATCAGGGTCTCGGGCTTGCGCATGGCCGTGAGGATCTCCCTGACGATGGCGATGTTCTCCCACTCGGCGTTGCCGCCCATGTTGTAGGCCTCGCCGGTTCTGCCGCGTGATGCGACGGCCAGGATGCCGCGGCAGTGGTCCTGGACATGGATCCAGTCGCGCACGTTCCTGCCGTCGCCATAGACCGGCAGCTCCTTGTCCTCCAGGGCGTTGGCGATCATGAGCGGGATCAGTTTCTCCGGGAACTGGTAGGGACCGTAGTTGTTGGAGCAGCGGGTGATGACGGCATCCAGCCGGTAGGTCTTGATATAGGCGCGGATCAAAAGGTCGGCCGAGGCCTTGGAGGCCGAATAGGGGCTGTTGGGCTTCATGGGCAGGTCTTCGGTGAAGCGGCCGTCCTGGCCCAGCGAACCGTAGACCTCGTCGGTGGAGACCTGGAGGAAACGTCCGACCTTGTACTTAAGCGCCGCATCGAGGAGCACCTGCACCCCCATGATATTGGTGCGCAGGAAGACGCCGGCGGCCTCGATGCTGCGGTCCACGTGCGACTCCGCCGCCAGGTTCAGGACCAGGTCGATCTTATGGCGTTCAAAGACGGCGTTGACGACGTCCGGCTCGGCGATATCGCCGCGGATGAAAGAGTAGCGGCCGGGATAGGCCTCTTCGAGTCCGGCCGTGTTTTCGAGATTGCCGGCATAGGTTAAGAGATCGAGATTGATGACGGACAGGTCAGGGTGTTCGGCCAGGATCAGGCGCACCAGATTGGTGCCGATGAACCCGCAGCCTCCGGTTACCAGTACATTCATTGCGCGTCACTCCTCATAGTTTACCGCCACCAGATACAGCCCCTGCGGAGGCGCGGTCGGTCCGGCCTTGGATCGGTCGCGGCTTTCAATGATCCCGGAGATGTCTTCCGGGGCCAGGCCGCCGCGTCCCACCATGAGCAGGGTGCCTATGATGTTCCTTACCATATGCCGCAGAAAGCCGCTACCCTCTATGATGTAATACAGCCGACCCTCTTTCATGACCAACTCCGAGACCGTGACCGTGCGGACGCTGGATTTCACCGGCGATCCCACGGCCATGAAGGCCGCGAAGTCGTGCTCGCCGATGAAGCTACCGGCCGCCTGCCGCATGGCCGGGATGTCCAGGGGGTAATCGACCCTGAGTGCGTAGCGGTTCAGGAACGGGCTGCGCTCGAGGGAAGCGTCAATAATATAGACATACTGTTTTGATTTCGCCAAATATCGGGCATGGAAATGAGCGGAAACGTCCATGACCGCGTGGACGACAACATCCTCGGGCAGCAGGGCATTGAGCGCCCGCTTGAGCGTCTCGGCCGGGATCGTGGAGTCGGTGCGCACATTGGCGACCTGCCCCAGCGCGTGCACGCCGGCGTCGGTGCGGCCTGCCGCGATCGTCCTCGGCGCCCCTCCCAGGATCTTGGCAAGGGCCTCTTCCAGCACGCCCTGGACGGTCCGCCCGGAGGCCTGCGCCTGCCAGCCCTGGAAGGCCGACCCGTCATACGCGAGGGCGATCTTGATATTCCTTGAGAAGGGCATTGATCTTGCATAGCAAAGATGAGAAGCTTTAAGCAAGGGCTAAGGAGAGGGAGAGAAGATGTCGTTTGACCGCCGCTGCCTCAAGCGCGTGGCGTTGCCGATTGCGATCAAGATCGTTCTGGCCGGCGAACGTCTGGCCGGCATTACCCGTGACATTTCCCCCAAGGGTCTGTGTCTCGAGATCTCCACCCTGCGGGTGAAGATGAACCTCCTGGGCATCCTGAATACAACCGTTACCCTGATATTCGAGAATGAAATCATGAGCGGCACGGTGCGGTGGTACACCGTGGAGGAGGCCACCTACCAGATCGGGGTCAGCATAGAGAGGCAGTCAAAATCCTCGTGGAAGAAGATCATCGATCAGCATCTGCGGCACGATCTCGGCCGGGCGGTCAAACCGGCGTGAGAAGAACGAGAGGTTTCCGGAAACAGCCGCTTAAGCTCAAAGACAACGCACGCCCACGCCCTGCCTGCTGCGTCTGACAACCCGGCCGGTGGCTATGCCGGGGAAGCGCCCCATGCTCATGGCCGGGAGCTTGATCTTCATCAGCTGGCCTTTCTCCAGTCTGGCATCGGTTTCGAGAAACAAACCCTCGCGGCTGATATTGACAAGGTGGGCGCTTCGCGGGTCGCTATCATCGATCCAGAAGGAGACGACATGATCCGCGTCCATGCGGCGGGATCGTCTGCGCTCAGGAGGCTCCCTCTCTTGAGAAGACGCTCGCTTGAAGAGGCCGCCGCCTTCTCCCCTCAGGTTCGAGGTCAGGTCGTTTACTGACCTGCGTAAGGCGGAATAGACGGTTGCGAGGCGCGTGTGCCACATCCTTTGCATGCGGGTAACCTCCTTGTCATGGGATAGGAAACGATTTCAGACCCAAAATAACCCCCGCCAGGGTCTTGTCAAGGGGCGCGGGTTCGGGTGCTTGTTGAAAGCGGGTCTTGACCATCGCCTCGGGCTGGGGATTAGAATAGGCGTGGGGATTGTCATGCAGCGTATGCGCAAGATCATCCATATCGATATGGACGCCTTTTATGCCTCGATCGAGCAGCGCGATCGGCCGGAGCTCAAGGGGCGTCCGGTGATCGTGGGCGGCCGTCCCGGAGAGCGCGGGGTCGTGGCGGCCTGCTCCTATGAGGCGCGCCGCTACGGCATCCACTCGGCCATGTCATCCTCGCTGGCCAAGCGCCTGTGTCCGCAGGCGGTCTTTTTGCCGCCGCGTTTCGAGGCCTATACGGAGGCGTCCGAACAGATCCGGGCCATCTTCCACGAGTACACCGACCTGGTGGAGCCCCTGTCCCTGGACGAGGCCTATCTGGACGTCACCGTCAACAAGAAAGGCCTGTCCTCGGCCTCACAGGCCGCGCGCGAGATCCTGGAGCGCATCAAGGCGGTCACAGGCTTAAGCGCCTCGGCTGGGGTGTCCTACAACAAGTTTCTGGCCAAGGTGGCCTCCGATTTCCGCAAACCCGGCGGGCTGACCGTCATCACGCCGGAAAAGGCCACGGCCTTCATCGATGCCCTGCCGGTCGGCAAGTTTTTCGGGGTGGGAAAGGTGACCGCTCGTCGCATGCTGGAGCTGGGCATCCGCACGGGTGCGGACCTGAAACGCTTCGGCGAGGAAGGGCTCATCCGCTGCTTCGGGCGGAGCGGATCATTCTTTTACCATATGGCGCATGGCGAGGATCCACGGCCGGTGGAACCTGAATGGGTTCGAAAGTCCTACGGCCGCGAGACCACCCTGCGGGAGGATATCACCGACCGTTCTAAGATGCTGGAGATCCTGGAGGAGCTCGCATGCGACGTGGCCGCAACCCTGAAGGTCGACGGCGCCCTGGGGCGCACCATCACCCTCAAGCTCAAGTATTTCGACTTCACGAGCATCACCCGCAGCATTACCCTGCCCGCGCCGACCGACGACGCGGCCGAGATCATGCTCCATATCCCGGGACTTCTGGACAGGACCGAGGCCGGGCAGCGCGCGGTGCGCCTCTTGGGCCTCGCCGTGTCCGGGTTGGGGGGGGAGGAGGGCAACCCGCGCGCGTGGCAGCTCAAACTGCCGTTTTCTTAAATAGGCGCAGGGCGCTTGTTCAGTGCCCCCGCCTTGGGGCGGGCGATCGTTCGGGCTCGGTGCGGTAAGAGGGGGTATGCCTTGGGTGGTGTAATGCGTTCGGCAACGATTGCGGGGGAAACAACGGCTTGACTCTTTCTCCCCATACCATTTATACTTGCGCATAGTGGGGGAGGTGGCATTGAAGTTGAGTATCGATCAGATCCTGGAAGACCTCAAGGACAGCGACCCTGAGATAAAACGCATGGCGGCCAAGGCCCTCGTGCAGCATGCATCCAGGCCCGATGAGCTGGCGCTGTCCGTGCTCGAACAGGCTGATCGAAGCACGGCCATGGTGATCTATGACGTGCTCTTCGATGCCCCCGGCGATTATTCCATGGTCTTCCGGCAAGGGACCGCTGACCCTGACCCCGATGTGCGCTGCAAGGCGATCCGTTACCTGTTCCGCAACAAGGCGTTCAAGATCACGGACGGGGTGCAATGGCTCAAAGACGAAGACCCCTATGTGCGCCGCCGGGTCATCAGCTATCTCTCCTGGATCAACGACCGTGCCAGCCTGCCGCCGATCCTGGCCCTGGCTACCCAGGATCAGGACCCCAGGGTGCGCAAGGATGCCCTGCGCCTGATCGCGGTATGGGGCCGCCGTGAACACGTCGGCGCCATCATGCCTGCCTTGGAGGACGAGGATCTCGAGGTGCGCGTCCAGGCCATCCAGACGCTCAAACGCATCACCGGCGAGGATTTCGGCGAACCGTCCGGCGCCACCGAGGACGAACTGGAATGGATCGTGGCCAGGTGGCAGGGTTGGTGGGAGATTACGAAGGACAAGTGATGGAACAACCGAACTACACGGCTAAGGATTTCGCATCCCTCCTGGGCATCTCCAAGGCGCAGCTCCTCAAGATGGAAGGGGACGGCACACTGCCCGAGCCCAAGACCGTTGACGGCGTGCGCATCTATCTGCCCCACGACATCAAGACCTATCTCGAGCTGCTCGGCAAGGGTCCGCTCGTCAAGAACCATCGCCGCCAGATCTTTCTCAATTTCAAGGGCGGCACCGGCAAGACGAGCGTCTCGGCCTTCTACGCCTTCCGGCTCGCCCACCTGGGATTCAATGTCCTGCTCGTCGACCTGGACCCCCAGGGGCATCTCACGCAATGTCTGGGCATCAACCACGACGCCTTCGAGGCGACGTTGTACAATGTCCTGATCGACCGCATGGACATCCAGGACGTGATTATCGACACGCCCATGCCCAACCTGAAGCTTATCCCGGCCAGTCTCGATCTTTCCCCGGTGGAGCTGGCGCTGACGTCGGTCAACGCGCGCGAGCTGCGCCTGCGCAAAGCCCTGGCGCCGGTCCAGGACCAGTACGACGTGGTCGTCATGGACGCCTCGCCCTCCATCGGCCTCCTGAACCTGAACGGGATCCTGGCCAGCACGGAGCTGTTCGTGCCGGTCCTGGCGGATTTCCTTTCCTACCATGGGCTCAAGATCCTCTTCGAGACGCTCTCCAGCATCGAGGAGGACTTTGATTTCATCCTGGAGAACATCTACATCGTCATCAATCATTACAACGCCTCGCTCAATATCTGCCAGCGCGCGCGCGCGGCCCTCGAGCAGCATTACGAGGCCTACCTCCTCAAGACCATCATCCGGCAGGACACCAAAATGGCGGAGGCGGCAAGCATGGGACTGCCCATCCACCTGTACACCTCGAAGTGTCGCGGCGCCTTTGATATCGATTCCATGATCAAGGAAATTTTCCCCAACCTGCCGATTGTGTTTTGATGATTTTTGGATATAATGGAAATGGAACGTAGCTTACATGTAATTATTCTTATCTTATAAAGTGAGGATAGCATGAAGGACGGATTTGACAAGAATGTTGCGGAAAAGATGCCCAAGATTCAGCGATCAAGGCCGAACCGCCCCTGGAATGTAGACCCGGTGCTCCTCAAGAGCGACCCGGCCGAACCAAAAGCAAAGCCCGCTTCCCCCGAGGCCGAGACCCAACCGGCCTTGACACTGGCCAAGCTGCCGACCGATCTCAGGCGCGCCGAGAACGCCATCGAAGAGATTGACACCCAGTTCACCCATATGATCATGGAGAAGAAGGATGTGCAGCGTCTGCTGGATCAGAAGCAGCAGGAGATCGAAGTGGTCGTGCGCCAGAACAGCGCCCTGAAAGAAACGCTGACGGCCCTTCAGAGCCAGGTCGATGCGTCAACGCCCGCCAACCGTGAGATGACCTTCCTGCACGAGCAGCTCCAGGACGCGGACTTCTTCATTCAGAACCTCTCGTGCCAGCTGGATGAAAAACTCAAGGTCCTGGAGGAGCAGCAGTCCCTGCGGCTGGCCCTGGAGGAGAAATGTCATCGCATGTCGCATGACCTCAGAGGCAAGGCCATGCTGGATGTGCGCGCCTCGTTGTTGGAACGCGATCTTACCGCGGCGCAGATGCGCATCCAGGAGCTTGAAGGCTTGCTCGAGGAGGAAAGCCGCAAGCGCGAACCGCTCGAGGAGGAGATCGCCGAGCTCAAGACAACCCTTGACCGGGTGCATTCATCACTGTCTCAGATCCGTCTCAAGGCCAAAAGAGAGGCGTATGGAGTCTGATACCAAGAAGAAGGTCAAAGACCTTTTTTCGCTCATGGATGGCATTTCATCCGAGATAGACTTGCAAGCCCAGATCGAGACGCTGAACGGTGAGATCAACACCTTGAAGCTGGCCTTCCATGAGCTCTCCAAACGCTTCGAAACCTTTGAGAAGACCTACGAACACAAGAAGAACCAGGTCAGGCAGATGAAAAAGGAGATGGAGACCATCCTGCACGACCTGGATTGAACCCCTCCCAGGACGCGCGGAGATCCAAGTCCAGGGGGCTTGTTGTCCAGCCCTTACAGGGGCCGGCCTATCTGCAGCAGCAGAACCGGTCCTTCTTCATCGAGATAGTCGGGCTGGCGCACGGGCCAGGCGATGCCCATGTGAAAGCTCGACCGGTAGCCCCAGGCCAGCTCCATGGATGTAATCAGTTCAAGACCGGCACCGACGAGCATGTCTTCGCCGCTCATGCGGTCGCTGCAGGCGCCGCCGTCGACAAAGGTCCCCAGTCTGAGCTTGTGGAAGAACAGGGGCAGGGTCTCATAGCCGCGCTGCAGGTTGACGAGCGGCCAGTATATCTCCATGCCCGTCGAGAACGCCTTCCCGGCCTCCAGCAGATTGGAGCTGTACCCCCGCAGGGGAAAGAGGCGCGAGGGACGCTGCGTGAAGTACCCTTCGCCCACATCGCCGCCGATGCGGTAACTGCCGTGCCCTGGTTCGTAGCCGTCCCAGGTCTTGCCGGCCTGGGCCTGTACGAGAGCATAGATGTCCTTGCCCCACCTGAACCGCACCCCTCCATACAGCGATTGCCGGCCGCCCGAATAGGATTCATACGTCCCCCAGGCAAACAGATTGCCGTAGGCCTTGCGCAGGGTGAGGGCGCCCCAGAGATCGAGGTCCTTGCCCGCGCCGCCCTCCATGGGCTCAAAGGTCAGGCGGTTGAGTGAAAGCTCCATCAGTTCCGGCTCAAGCAGGAATGGCACGAAGGCCACCTTGGCGTGCATCCGCGACTCTTCGGTTTCCCCCAGGTTCGAGTCATAGAGCATGGGGTAGCGCGACCCTTGGAGGCCGATGTGTCTGGCCCGTGCGCCCAGCCGCAGCGACAGGTAGTTGTCGTCGAAGGAGTAGCGGAACCCCGCATCGGTCGTATAGTCCTTGCTGACATCGCGGCTCTGGGTCGCCAAACCGAGCTGCAGATCGGATTCGCCGACATACATATCGGGCGCCAGATAGTTGGGCAGGATGCTCGACCAAGGCGTATAGGGGCGCGAAGGCAAGGGCCCGCCCGGGCCTGCGACGGACAACGGCATGGCATGCGGACGATCCGGCTCCGCGGCCTGCGGCGGCGCATATCCGCGTACGGTCCATCCCCCCTGGCTGAGCTCCAGGCAGTGCCCCATGCGCGGCATGATCGCCCCGTGCGCGCTTGTCGTCAGGGGCGTCATGTTCGCCTGGCAGATCTGAAAGATCCCGGATGCATTGGAGGAAAAGACCAGGTCCGTGCCGTGCCACCAGGGATCCATCTCGATGGAGGGGGCATCGGTTACCCGGCGCCAGGAGCCGTCATGGACCCAGATATCCCAGTTCCCGTCGATGTTGGCCGACACGGCGATGGCCCCGGAGGGGCCGCGCACCGGGCCGGAAAGCGCTATCGCCCCCGGCGGTCCGGGGATCGATGGTTCGCCGGCCCGGATGCGCCCCATGCCGAAAGACGGCGGGGTGGTCTTAAGCGGCACCAACACGGGTCTATGGCCCTCGCGGGCCACCGCGATATCGCCGTGGCCCGGATCCCAGATATGATCTCGGGAAAAGGGGATGGATACCCCATCCCGGTAACCGGTGATCACGGCGATGTCATCGCTATCGTATTCGCCGATCCACAGGGTCCCGTAACGGTCTTGATACCCGTAGCGGCCCCGCAGCCCGTAGGCGTCCATGCCGGGAAAAATCCCGGCGATGTTCCAGGTGATGAAGGGCGCGGGCCAGAACCCGTCGATGAGCTGCCCGCCGTGAGCCGCGGCCCGGGCAGGGTGGGTCTCCCGGAACTCGTTCCAGAGCGTAATCCATGTCTTGCCCAGTGTCCGGCCCGCCTTCAGATCGATCTCGACCGGGATGATGCCGGCGCCGTGCTCGGTCATGAAGGCCCGCAACGCCTCCCATCCGTAGCGATCGTGGACCCAGCGGATGAACGGCCGACCGTAGATCCGATGCGCATAGTAGCCCGGCCAGACGCCGGGGTGATTGCTCAAACGGGAAAGGTCCGGCAGCATCGCGACGGAGAAGATCGCGGTATTGAAAGGATCGTCCCCGTCTTTCCCGCAATACAGGCGGTAGAGCAGGTCCGTTGTCCCGTCGTCGAGCCATTGCGGCAGGACCAGGTTGGGCGAGATCACCTCGCCGAAGAGGCCGTACGCCAACCGCGGCAGGCCCGAGCGCATGGCATACAACGCCTGCAGGGTCAACCCCCGGAAGAGGAAATAGGACCAGGGGTCGGACTCCAGGTAACCGTCCTCGAGGACCCCCGGGGCCCGCACGGGGATGCGGATCTCGCGATGCGGGATCATGGCCACGCGTGCCCGGGGGGCATCCAGGCGCTCATCCAGGACGATATGCAGGGGCGACCCGACCGGGAGCCCCTTGTCGTGCAGGAAGGCCAGCATGCCGGGCATCTTCTGCATGAGAGCAGCGGCGATGGCCTCTTCGCCGTGGGGGTAATGGAGGAAGACCCCATCCCGGGTGATGGTGCGCACTGGAGAGGATGGCTCGGACGAAAAACCGGCGCAGGGCAGAAAAACCAAAATGGCACAGGTAACCATGATCCACGTCATGGACGAGTCCCGGTCTGGATGTGATCCGGGACAGGCGGGCACGGGCTTAATCGAGCACTTCAATGCAATCGCCCACCTTGATTTCGCCGCCCTCCAACACCTCGGTGAAGACCCCTTCGCGCGGCATGACGCAGTCGCCCACCTGGGCAAAGATGGCGCAGCGCGCATGACACTCCTTGCCGATCTGCGTCAGCCGCAGCACGACCTGATCGCCGACCTTGAAGCGGGTACCGACCGGCAGGGTGTGCAGGATGATGCCCGTGGTGGTGAGGTTTTCGGCAAAGTCGCCACAATCCACGGCTAGACCGGCGGCCCGGATCTTGTCAATGCTTTCCTGGGCCAGCAGGCTCACCTGTCGGTGCCAGTTGCCGGCATGGGCGTCGTGATCGAGTCCGTGCCCTGCGCGTAAAAGGGCCTTGCCTGCCTGGCGTTTTTTTTCGCCCTTGAGGTCGCTGATATTCACCGAGATGATCTTCCCCTGCCGACTTGGCATGCCGTGAACCCTCTCTCGAGCGCTGTCTTTTCGAGCACTATGGAGGCGAAGCGTCTTGCAAGTCAAGAAAAAATCCCCCCGTCCTCCTTAGGGCCGGGCGGCGTGCGCGCGGTCGTTTCAGGCCTTCGGGGCAGCGCCTAAGACCCTATTGATGCCGAGTACGGCCACGATAAAGACGCCGCCCACGATGAATTCCACCGCCATCCAGACAAACGGCCTGGGGCCGGGCAGCCTGGCCGCCAGGGCGCCAACCAGGAAGAACAGGAAGGCATAGCTGTTGAAAATGGCGGGCAGCGCATCCTTGAACAGGACGATGGCGTAGACGAAGACGCCGATGAAGATCAGCTTGGCGGTTTCTGTGCCGATGACCGGTTTGAGCGCGGCGATGAATTCATGGCTCAGGGTCACGCACAGGAGCCCGGCCAGCCCCCCGATCAGGATCGCGGGGACTTCCTTGGTGTCTTCGTGGGCGATGAAGAAGCAGATCATCACCATGAAGGCCGGCCAGGCCGGGAGCTTCAGGGATGCCAGCAGGATCTCGAAGACAATGATGAAAACTGCCAGCAATAATCCGAAGGACAGAGAGTGCGATGAGAAAATAGCGCGCATGCCGACCTCCTCTGAATCAGGCGGGATGATGGGGGAGGCCGCCGGGCCGGTACTCCCTGTTGGACAAGGACATCAAAAGATCGATCAGCATCCCGGCCATGGATTCCGCCTGGGCCTCGCGTTTGGCCTCGTCGTCCGCGCGGGCGGCCTGGAAGTAGGCATGGCAGACCTTGGATTGCGCGTCGCTCAAGCGCGCAACGAAACCCGCGTGTGTATCGACCGCATCGAGGGACACGTCCCGGCGGGCGTGGGCCCAGTTGATGGTATTGGCGACGAAGATGAGTGCCCGGTCAAGCAGGACGAAGGGAAACTGCGTATTCCGGTTGGGACCCACGATCAACACCTTGTTGCCGATGGGTTTCTTGATCTGGAAGCGCCCCAGCTGCGGGCCTTTGATTTCATAGGTGATCATGCGCTTGCCGCCGAAGATGGCCGTGCCGGCGCCCAAGAGGCCCCCCACCAGGGCAAAGGCACCCAGGCTGGTCCCGCCGACGGCCGCATCGATCCCCAGGCCGATCCCGCTGCCCGCCACCGCGCCGGCCGCCGCAACTTGGACGGGGGTGAGGCCCAGCATGCGCCAGGTTCGCTCCTGGAACAGATCGTCGCCTTGCACGCTCTGTTCGGGCAGGCGGTAGTCGAAGATGTTGTGCTTGAAAAGCGCGCGGATCTCCAGGTGGGTGTCTCTCTCCAGACGGGAGATATGCTCGCGGTAGGCGTGCGTGAGTGTGGGAAGCAGGTCGTGGGGCTCCTGCCCGTGCGGGAAATCCTGTGAAACCTGGTAGCTCAGGGCCTCTCCGATCATGCGGGTGATGAGCCATGCCGTCTGCGTGATGCGTTTGAGCCAGTCTTCTTCCAGGGCCCTGATCACCTGCCCCAAGGGCGCCTCCCATTCCTGGTCGATGGACTTGAGGCTAGCCAGGAGCGCGATCCGCTCGGCATAGGTGGCCAGGTGGGCATTGAAGATCCGCACGGCATTGAAGTGCTTGCGGAGCTCGTCCCGCCAGGCCGCGACATAACGTTCATCTTCTTCCTTGTTATTGATGATGGCCATCCTGGGGATGCCGGTTGAGCGCAGGATCTCCATCTCGGCGATATCCACCGATCGAAGCGGCCTGGATGCGTCGAGGACATAGATGATCTCGGAGCCTTCCACCAGCGGTTTGAAGAGCTCGCACTCGCCGCTGAAGAGGGGGTCATGGGCGTGCGAGCGTATGAAGGCCTGGAGCATGTCCGGCCCCGGATGCGCCTGCAGCCATTCCAGCGTGGCGCGGGGCGACTGGAAGCCGGGCGTATCGACGAAGCGCACCAGCTCGCGGCCGTCGATGATCACGGGAAAGGCCCGGCAGACAACCGTCTCGCCCGGGGTGGAGGTGATGCGTACGCTGTCGTCCTCGGTGAGCGTGGATACCACGGAGGACTTGCCTTCGTTGGGATGCCCGACGACGGCAAAGGTGAGGGGGCGGGGCGCATCCGTCATACGGCACCCGCCGAGGCGATGGTGAGGTAGGGATCGGCCAGGGAGGCCAGGCTCTTGTCCCAGAGCGCCCTGTCGGACGGCCGTACCGGGGTAAGGAATCTCCCCGGGGTCGGTTTCCCGATCAAGAGCAGGGCGATCGGCATGGGCCTGCCGCCCACGGCGCGGATCTCGCGGATCAGCTCCAGGGTCTCGGCAATGGGCGGAAGCCACGCCTCCTGGACGAGCACCACGGCGCGCTCATCATCGGAGAGGTCCTTCAGGGCCGCCTGGATCGCGGGGCGGTCTTTGGCCGCGCCGCCGCTGATGGGCAGCAGCCGGGTGAGTTTCCAGCCCAGGTGCTGTCCCAGGTGCTGGTCGATCTCGTCTTGAATGTCCCGGGTAAGGATGTCTTCCGGCACCAGCACCACCGTATCGATATAGCTCAGATAGGACGCGGCCGGTCTTTCGGCCCGTGCCGCGTCCTGCGGTGAGGCTTGCGGCGCGTCCGGGACGCCCCGTGTGGAGACCTCGGGGGAGGTCATGCGCAGCAGCAGGGCATCGCACCCGGCATGGGAGAAGCCGACTCTTTCCAGGGCCCGCTTTTCACCGTAGGCGGCCAAGAGCGCCAGAAGCATCCTTGGCAGCAGGCCGTAGCAGACGACGGCGGCCACCAGGAAGGGCCACCAGGAGACGAGGTTGCCGGTCGCCAGGGAGCCGAGACCTTCCTTCAGGACCATGCGGCTGCCCTCGATCTGTGCCAGGCTGGGGGTTGCATACCCTCCCAGGAGCCAGGCCCAAGGCAGGGACATGATCTTGACGAGGAGATGGACGGCCTGTGAACTCATCTGCACCGTGGACTGCCAGCCGAAGGCCAGATCGGAGGTAAGGACCCGGATGAGCGTAGCGCCCACGGCGCCGACATTGAACATGACCCCGAAGAGCTGCACCAGGGCGAAGAACGGCCAGAACAGCACCTGGCCGTAGACGCCGTACATGCCCCGCATGATCCCGGCGGCCGCCTTCAGGCCGTCCCGCCCCTCTCCCGCCATCCGGGTCATGGCGGTGTGTACGATCCGCTCGGCGATCCTCTCCAGCGCCCTGCTCAAGCCGGCATAGAGCAAAGAATAGCGCCTGAGGGTGCCAAGCGAGGTCTTGAAAAAGAAGAAGCGGGACATGATGAGCAGGGTCAGGATCTGGAAGAATACGAGCACGCCCAGGTACAGGGAGACATTCACGGCCGCCTTGCCGCTGTAGGTCAGCAGGGACAAGGCCAGCACCGCGCCCGAGACAAACCCGACGACGGCTATCACGATCCGCAGCACCCCGCGCGATTCACGGAAGACCTCGCCCGGAAGTACGGCATGGGGCTGTTCGGCGCGCAGTTGTGTCCTGCGCTCCTCGAGCCAGATCCGAAGGGCATCGCGTCTGAAGGACCGGGACGTCGGCGTTGCCGTGCCGAGCAGGGGTACGACCGCGTCGAGAAAGATGCGGCGGTCGCGCGAGCGCACGGATGCGTCCGGAGATTGTCCCTCATGGGCGAGGAGGTATTCGAAATCGGTCAGGTCGGGGACGGTCCATCGCTCCATTCGCATCTCCACTGTCGCCATTGGACATGGACTGAGCGTTCTTGTCAAGGGCATCCATTGCCCGGCAGGTCGCGATCTTCCTTGACATACCCCCCTGATGGATGCGCCGCCTGAGCGGCGCGATCAGGAGGTGGACCATGCAGTGCACATTGAACATCCCGGGATTGTCTTGCCCCTTGCGGCTCCAGGTGCATCCCGGTCCGGACAAGGTCTCCGAGTGCATTCAAAAGAACCGGATCTGGGAACCGTACGAGACCGCCCTCATCCTTGAGCACCTGTGGCAAGGCTCCGTCTTCCTGGATATCGGCGCCAATATCGGGTATTATTCCGTGCTGGCGGGCACGGTCGTCGGCGTCCATGGCCTGGTTATCGCCTATGAGCCGGAGGCTGAAAACTTCCGGCTGCTTGAGCGCAATATCGCCCTGAACGGTCTTACGAACGTGCGGGCTTTCAGGACCGCGCTCGGTGAACAGGCCGGACGGGGCTTCCTGCACCTCAGCCGCGACAACAGGGGCAACCATCGGCTCTACGATGACGGTGACGGGCGCCAAACGGCCGCGGTCGAGATCGTCAACGGCGACGAGCATGTGGGGCGTATCACCTCTCGCCTTGATTTCATCAAGGTCGATGCGGAAGGGTACGAGGCGCGCATCCTCGAAGGGCTGCGCGCCATGATCCTGCCGAACCTGCCCCACCTCGGCATGGTAATCGAGTTCTGCCCATACGCACTGCGGCGCGCAGGCACCTCCGGCGCGCAGCTGCTCGAGAACCTGGCCGAATACGATCTACCGCTCTTCATCATCGATCACCTGGCCCACCGGCTGATCCCCGCCAGGGTTGACGAACTGCGGCAATGGGTGGCTGGGATGGATGCCGATGAACACAACCAGGGCTTCATGAACCTGCTCCTGACCTCAAAACCTCTTACCCTCTTGTAAGCCCGGGGGCCTTACCGGAAACAGGCCACGGAGTGTCCGGGGGACCGTTCCTCGAGCGCGGGCACGGCGCTTCGGCAGGCTTCCAAGACCCGCGGGCATCGCGGGGCGAAGGCGCAGCCGTGGGTGAGGGCGTCATTGGCGCGCTCGGGTGCTGCGGTCGGGCGGCCGCGCCGCGTGATGGACGGCACGGCATCGAGCAGGAGGTTCGTGTAAGGGTGCAGGGGGGAGCTGAAGATGACCCGGCTCGGGGCGAGCTCCACGATGCGGCCGCGGTACATGACCGCCACGTGCTCGGAGATGTATCCCACCACGGAGAGGTCGTGCGAGATGAAGATCGAGGCCAGCGACAGCTCGGCCTTGAGGTCGGTCAGCAGGTTGATGACCTGGGCCTGGATGGAGACGTCCAGGGAGCTGACCGGCTCGTCGCAGATCAAGAGCTTGGGGTTGATGGCCAGGGCCCGGGCGATGCAGATGCGCTGGCGCTGGCCGCCCGAGAACTCGTGCGGGTAACGTTCCAGCATGTCGGCGTTCAACCCCACCCTTGTCATGAGCTCCCGGGCCCTGGTCCTGATCCGGTCCGGGGAATCGGTATGGTGGATGCGCATGGGCTCCTCGATGATGGCCCTGATCTTCTTGCGCGGGTTGAGCGAGCCGAAGGGGTCCTGGAAGACCACCTGCATGCCGCGCCGGATGCGCATGAGATCCTGGCCCCTGGCCGTGAGGCAATCGATGCCGTCGAAATGAATACTGCCGGAGTCCGGCTCTTCGAGCCTGAGGATCAGGCGGGCCAGCGTGGATTTGCCGCAGCCGGACTCTCCCACCAGGCCCAGGGTCTCGTCGGCCTGTACGCTGAGGTCCACGCCGTCCACGGCCTTGACCTCGCCCGCGCTCTGAAAGAGGCCCGTGGTGAGGGGGTAGGACTTGCTCAGGCCACGTACACGCAGGAGCTCAGCCATGTTCGTGCCTCCAGCAGCGCACCCTGCGGCCGGGCGAGGGCTGAAAGACGGGCGGGACCCGGACGCAGCGCTCGAAGGCCTCGTCGCAGCGGTCCCGGAAAGAGCAACCCGTGGGGGTGTCCTTGAAGGCGGGCACATTGCCGCGGATGGCATTGAGGCGGCTTTGCGAACCGCCCAGGACCGGGACCGAACGCATGAGGCCCCTGGTGTATGGGTGCAGGGGGGTATCGAAGAGGTCCTCAACCGGTGCGTACTCCACCACCTGTCCCAGGTACATGACGGCTACGTCCTGGCAGGTCTGGGCCACGATGCCCAGGTCGTGGGTGACGAACATGACCGAGGAGCCGAACTCGGCCTTGAGCTGGTCCATGAGGGCCAGGATCTGTGCCTGGGTGGTCACGTCCAGGGCCGTGGTGGGCTCGTCCGCGATCAGGAGCTCGGGCCGGCAGGCCAACGCCATGGCGATCATGACGCGTTGGCACATGCCGCCGCTGAGCTGGTGGGGGTAATCGCGGATGCGCCTTTGAGGGTCCTGGATACCCACCATGCCCAGCAGCTCCCCGGCCATGGCCAGCGCTTGCCTTTTGGTGGGGGCCTGATGGCGCCGGTGCAGCAGGAGCACCTCCGCAATCTGGTCGCCGATGGTGAACACCGGATTGAGCGCGGTCATGGGCTCCTGGAAGATCATGGAGATGCGGTTGCCGCGCACCTTGCGCAGCTCTTCGTCCGACAGGCCCAAGAGGTCGGTGCCGTTGAAGATGATCCTGCCTTTCACGATGCGCCCCGGCGGACTGGCTACCAGCCTCAGGATGCTCAAGGAGAGGACGGTCTTGCCGCAGCCTGATTCTCCCACGACGCCCAGGGTCATCCCCTTCCTGATGATCAGATCGATCCCGTCCAGGGCCTTGACCACGCCGGCGGGGGTGAAGAAATGGGTATGCAGGTCTTCGATGGCCAGCAGCGCGTCGTTCACAGGAGGCCCTCCAGGCGGTGGCGCAGCAGAGAATAACGCTGCGACCTGTTGACGTTGTTCACGGCCATGGCCATGGCGCGCGGACTGCCGACCACGGCCACGTAGCGCCTGCCGCGCGTGATGGCGGTATAGATGAGGTTCTTCTGGAGCATGACGAAGTGTTGGGTGGAGAGCACGATGATCACGGCCGGGTACTCGCTGCCCTGCGACTTGTGGATGGAGCAGGCATAGGCCAGGGTGAGTTCGTCCAGGTCCGCCGGCTCATAGGGTACGGCGCGGCCGTCGAAGTCGACCTCGATAGGGTCCTCGTCCGTGCCCAGCGACAGGATGCGGCCCACGTCGCCGTTGAACACGCCCAGCTCGTAGTTGTTGCGGATCTGCATGACCTTGTCGCCCACGCAGAGCTTGTGCCCGCCGCGGAAGATCCCTTCCTTGCCCGGGTTGAGCAGGGCCTGCAGGGTGAGGTTGAGATTGAAGACGCCCAGGATGCCTTTGTGCATGGGGGTCAGGACCTGGATGTCGAGCACGGGGTCGAGCCGGAAGCGCTCGGGTATCGCGCTGGTAACCAGGTGTTTGACGGCCTCAAGAGCCTCGGCGGGGTCATCGTGTTTCAGGAATTCATAGTCCGGGCGGCCGAAATCGGTCTTGGGGTAGGGCATGAGCCCCTGGTTGATGCGGTGGGCATTGACCACGATCAGGCTCTGGCGGGCCTGGCGGAAGATCTTGGAGAGGTGGATGGTGGTGGCGCGCTTCGAATCGATGATGTCGTTCAGGACGCTGCCCGGGCCGACCGACGGGAGCTGGTCGGCGTCGCCGACCAGGATGAGGCGGGCCGAGCTCGGCAATGCCTTGATGCAGTGGTGGAAGAGCACGATATCCACCATGGAGACCTCGTCCAAGATGAGCAGGTCGGCCTTGATGGGTTTGCTCTGGTTGCGGTCAAAGCCCATCTCGGCGGGGTTGTATTCCAGCAAGCGGTGGATGGTCGTGGCGTGGCGGCCGGTGGCCTCGGACATGCGCTTGGCGGCGCGGCCGGTCGGGGCGGCCAGCTTGATGCGCTGGTTTTTTTTCTCCAGGATCTCGATCACGGCGCGGATGAGGGTGGTCTTGCCCGTGCCGGGGCCGCCCGTGATGACCACGACCTTTTCTCTGATGGCGGCCGTGATGGCCTCCTTTTGTTCCGGGGCCAGCTGGATGCGGTGGCGCTCCTCGAACCAGGCCAGGGCCTTGTCGATCTGGATGGCGATGGGCGCGGCGCCCCCGGAGAGGAAGGCGTCCAGGTTGTGGGCCGCGCCGGTCTCGGAGATGTAGAGCGGACGCAGGTACACGAAGGCCTGGGGGGTCCGGTCTTCGATGGCCAGGATCTCGTCCTGCGCCAGAGAGTCGATGGCCTCTTCGATGATGGCGGCATCGATCCGGAGTTCATCGGCCGCGGCCTGGACAAGGTCGCTGAGCGGGAAGCAGACATGTCCCTTTTCAGAGACCTGACCCAGGACATGCAGCACGCCGGCCCTGGCCCGCCGGGGTGACGTCGGCGGGATCCCCAGGTTGGCCCCGATCTTGTCCGCGGTCTTGAACCCGATGCCGCTGATGTCCATGGCCAGGCGGTAGGGGTCCTCCTTGACGGCGGCGACCACGCCTGGTCCATAGACCTTGTAGATCTTGGCGGCATAGGTTCCCGAGATGCCGATGGACTGGAGGAAGATCATGATATCCTTGATGTCGCGGTGCGCTTTCCAGCCCGCCACGATGCGCTTGAGCCTCACCGCGCCGATGCCTTCGACCTCTTTCAGGCGCGTGGGGTCATTGTCGAGGATATCCAGGACATCCAGGCCGAAGGCGCGTACCATGCGCCGGGCCGTCTCCTTGCCCACGCCGTAGATAAGGCCGGACCCGAGATATTTCTCGATGCCGGAGAGCGTGCCCGGCAGGATGGAAAGGTAGGACTCGAACTGAAACTGGGGGCCATACTCCTTGTTTTGGACCCATCTGCCCTTGAGGCGCAGATACTCGCCGGGCTTGACGGCGGAGAGCGTCCCGACGGCCGTGATCTCGCGGCCTCTCTTGGGCAGCGCCAGCTTGAAGACGCTCCATCCGTTGTCTTCATTGTGGAAGATGAAGCGTTCGACGGTGCCTTCCATCTCAAGTTCGGCCGGGGGCGTGTCTGCCTGAGTCATGTCACATCAGGACCTTCCGCCCGCCCTGACCGGTCAAGAAATGCACCTGCGTCACGCCTTCCAGGGCCTTGAGCCGGGTTGCGAGCTCACTGTGGGCCTCGGCCTCCACGGGCTCTATCAGGGAGATGTCCAGGGAGGACTCCGGGTGCTTGCGCGAACGATATGACACGACGTATCCCGGCACCAGGGCATAGATGCACCCGCCCGCGCCGCAGCAGGATGTGTCCACGCTGCCGTATCCGATCAGGTACAGCACCTCCTTCCCGGCATGCCTCAGGCGCTCTTCTTTGGTGAGGACATAGTGACCGCCGATGGCGGTGACATCCTCCCCCAGGACGGGGTGTACGAACTCCATTGGCACGTGCTCTCCCGGCATATGACGGCCCCAGCATGCCCATGCCGAACGGCGTTTGTCAAGGGGCTTGGGACATGGTTTTCCTGCAAAGATGCGCGGGCGGGCAAATAAAACTTGATTCCCGCCGGTTGATCTCCGATGATTGGTGTTAAGTTTGCAGGGAAGATCTCCGATGAACCCTTCTAGTGCGTTACGAAGTGTCTTGAGGGATGAAAGGTAGCTGAGGATATGAGCATATTTAGCTATGTCTTTGGAAAAAAGAAGCTTTCCAAAGAGATTCAGGAGTGCGAAGAAGCCGCTGCAAAGCGTCCGACCGATCCCAACCTCCTCAAGAGGCTCGGCGATCTGTATCTCAAGAGCAATGACGCCCAGAATGCCGCGGATGTGTATGTGCGCCTAGGCGAGCTCTATTCCAGCAAAGGCTTTTATCCCAAGGCCATCGCCCTGTACAAACAGGCTCAGAAGATCAGCCCGACATGGGAGCGTCCCTTTGAGAAACTGGCCGAGCTCTACCAGCTGCAGGGCTTTGTGCGCGAGGCGGCGGCCCAGTATGCCAAGCTCTCCGAGATCATCGAGCAAAACGGCGACAGCGAACGGGCCATAGCCGTCATGCAGAAAGCGGCCGACCTGGCCCCCGGGCACAAGCAGATGCACAAACAGGTGCATACCTTCGATGTCAAGGAAAAGGCCATGAAGGAGAGCACCCCGGCAGCCTATGCCAAGCCGCAGGTCGAGAAAACGGATTTCTTCGATCTCAACCAGGAACTGGACAAGGAGATCGACGAGCTGTTCATCAGCGAGACTCACGCGGACACGGTGGACAATACCGGGGTGGCCTCGGTATTCAAGGCCATGGAGGAGAACGTGGCCCAGGAGGGGGCGGATGACCCGCTCTTCCTCTACAACATGGGTCTGGCCTACCTCGAGACCGGCTTGATCGATGACGCCATCGACGCCTTCCAGCGTGTGATCGGCATGGGCGAAAAGCTCTTCGACTCCTACACCATGCTGGGCATCTGCTACCGGGAAGCGGGGCAGTACAAGGAATCACTCCAGGCGCTCAATGCCGGGGCGTCGCTGAAGAATCTCTCGGGCGAGATGAAGGTCGGCATCCTCTACGAGATCGCGCAGACCTATAAGGTCATGGGTGAGCTGCAGCAGGCCCTGAGCATATTTAAGGAGATCCAGAAAGAGCGCAAGGACTTCAAAGATGTCGAGCTGGAGATCGTGAGACTGGCAGGCGGAGGATGATATGGCGGTTATTAACTATTCCAAGAAAGAGATCTCAGCGAAGATAGTCTATTACGGGCCTTCCTTGTGCGGTAAAACGACCAACATACAGGCCATCTACCAGAGCGTCAAGCCGGACCAGAAAGGCAAGCTCGTCTCGTTGGCCACCGAAGCGGACCGTACGCTGTTCTTCGATTTCCTGCCGATCGAGATCGCCAATATCCGGGGCTTCAAGACGCGTCTGCACTTCTACACCGTGCCCGGACAGGTCTACTACAACTCCACGCGCCGGGCGGTGTTGACCGGGGTGGACGGCCTGGTCTTCGTCGCCGATTCCCAGCGTGACAAGATGGAAGAAAACGTCGAGAGCCTCGCCAACCTCGAGGAGAACCTCAATTACTACGGCAAGAGTATGCGCACCATCCCGCTCGTGATCCAGTACAATAAACGCGATCTGCCGGATGTTATGCCCGTGGCGGAGATGAACCAGATCCTCAATCCGGAAGGATACCCCCATACCGAGGCCGTCGCCACCACCGGCGAAGGCGTGCTTGAAACGCTCACCCGCATCACCAAGATGGTGCTCCAGCATATAGAAAAGGGCACCAGCGGCAAACCGCAGCAGCCGCCCCGTGTGGGACCTGCCGCGGCACCGCCGGCCGGCGAGCGTCCGTCCATGGAGCCTGCGCCGTCCCATGCCCAGGCCTCCTCGCATGCGCAAGCGTCGCCGCATTTTGAGTCCACGGCCCATGATGCGCGAGCGGCGCACCCCGGCGGCTCCAAGCCCGAGGTCGCGGGCGGGCGCATCCAGATCGTGGGCACCGGCAGCGCGGAGGTGATTTCAGCCAATGCCTTCAGCATCCCGGTGCATGTCAAGATCGAGGGCGACAGCCGTGTCTTCGTGATGGACATGGCAATCAAGCTGGACAGATTCATACCCGAGGGTTGAGGCCGTGCTGGATGTCGCCTTCCTTTCCAGCGGCAAGCTCATATCTTCATTCAAGAGTGTGCCGGTGGCATGGCCGGTGATTGCGACGCTTTTAGGCAATATCTACCTGCTCCTGCTTGCCACCGTCATCCTGGCGTGTTTCATGATCGGGATCTGTCTGACCTACAAATATATCCCCTACCTCCTGACTGATTTCCGCAATGCCTCCAACAATGAGATCCCCGAGCTTGCCCTCAAGTTATGGGTGGCTTTCCTGGTGGCCTTTCCGGTCCTCATCGATGCCGGACCGCTATGGTACGTCCTCTGGTGGTTTATTCTCTTCTGGGGCTACACCAACCGCTCGGAGCGGCGTTTTGCCGTGGCGTTCGTCGTACTGGCCATGCTTTCAGGTTGGATCGCCCATGTCGGCGGCGGTCTGGTCACCATAACCAAGACCCACGTGGACAAGGAGATCTTCCTGGCCGAACATGGGTTCGGATCGGCCAAGGACACCGATGCCCTTTCGGCCTGGGTGCAGAAGCATGCCGGCGACGCCGAGCCGATGAACGCCCTGGCCATGGCCGAGATCAAACGCAAGAACTTCACCGAGGCGGTCACGCTCCTGAACCAGGCCAGCAATATTGAACCGACCAATCCCCGCTTCTACAACCATATGGGCATCGCCCTGGCCGGGGTGGGGAAGAACAAGGAAGCGCTCACGGCGTTCACGAATGCCGCCGCCATAGATGCGGACAATGTCATCTACCTGTACAATATCAGCAAGGTCCACCTGGCCACCTACAATATCTATGAGGCGGAACAGGCGATCAACCGCGCCAGCGCCATCGATCCGAAGCGCACCAGCGCGCTGCTCTCGCAGGAGCAGAGAAATAAGCGGGTCCGCTTCATCATGGAGGCGGTTCCGACCACCAGGTTGCTGGCCCGCCAGATGAGGCCCTCGGATGAGCTCAGGGCCGCGGCCGATGAGCTCTGGCATATACCCTTCGGTATCCTGAAGCGCGGGCATACCCTCTGGCTGGGTCTGGCCGCCCTGATCCTGCTGTTCCTCCTGGGGCATGTCCCCTCCGAGAAATACACCAAGATCTGCGACCGTTGCGGCAACAGCTTTTATGTCGGCACCACCTCCAAGCAGGGATACCCGATGTGTCTGCAGTGCAATTGGCTGGACACGAAGAGCAAGAAGGTCAATGCCATCCTCCAGAGCAAGATCGAGGACATCAAGGCCTACCGTATCGCCAACCGGCAGCGCACATCCAGGATGGAACTGATACTCCCCGGCCTGGGCTCATTGATCGCCAACCGGACTTCACGGGGTATTGTGCGTCTGTTTATCGTGAGCGCCGCAATCGTCATGGTCACCACCGGCGCAGGGTTCATGCACGTTTTCTTACCCACGGGCATGGATGTTCGGGTATATGTTCGCCTGCTGGGCCTTGTCATTATCGGCCTGATGTACTGGCGGGCCTACAAGTCACCGCCGATTCATCTGGGGGCATGAGACCATGGCTTTGCTAGGGACATTGAAAGGCTTCGGCGTCACCGAGATCTTCCAGCTCATCTCGCAGCAGATGAAGACCGG
>JAKQBR010000095.1 GCA_029574005.1 Deltaproteobacteria bacterium
GATATCCTGATCGTCTCGGACGACATCTACAACAAGATCATCTTCTCGGGCAGCGAGTTCTTCAGCATGGCCTCGATCGGACCGGAGGTGGCTGAACGCACCTTCATCATCAAGGGCGCATCCAAGACCTTCTCCATGACGGGCTGGCGCATCGGTTACTGCATCGGCAACAAGGATGTCATCGCGGCCATGAGCCGGCTTCAGAGCCAGAGCACCTCCAACCCCACCTCATTTGCCCAGTACGGCGCCTTGCAGTCATTGACCGGCGACCAGAGCATCGTGGGCGTGCGCACCAAGATCTTCGAGGAACGCCGCAATCTGATGGTCTCCAAGATCCGTGAGATCCCGGGGTTCTCCATCATCCCGCCCGAGGGCGCCTTCTACTGCTTCCCCTCCGTGGCGGGACAGATCGAGCGTTTCGGCAGCGCCACCAAGCTGGCATCCTTCCTGCTCGACCAGGCCCAGGTGGCGGTGGTGCCGGGCATCGACTTCGGGGCCGACGACCACGTGCGTTTCTCCTTCGCCACCTCGGAGGCCAACATCATCAAGGGCCTGGACCGCATCAAGGACGCCCTGACCAAGGGGTAAAGGGCATGAGCTCAGCCCCGCATGCCGGTAACCATGCGGGGCCTCACGCCTTTTCAACCAGGACGATGTGGATGTCCATCACATTGGTCCTGGTAGGTCCGGTCATCAGCAGATCGCCGGTTGCCTTGAGGTAATGGTAGGAATCGTTGGCGGCCAGGTAGGCGCCGATCTCCAGGCCCTTGTCCCGTCCGCGGCCGGACGAGAGGGTATCGACCATGCCGCCCGCGGCATCGGTCGGTCCGTCCGTCCCGTCGGTGCCGCCGCTGAGGACCACGATATGGCCGGGGGCACGGCTGATCTCACGGGCCGAGACGAGCGCGAACTCCTGGTTCCTCCCGCCCTTCCCGTGCCCCTTGACCACCACCGTGGTTTCGCCGCCGCTGATGATGCAGGCCGGGGCGCAGACCGGATGACCGGAAGCCAGAACCTCCTTGGCGATTGCGGCATGGACCATGGCCGCATCGGCGGTGTTCCCACCCATCTCGCAGGCGAGCACGAGTGCCGCGTACCCCAACTCCTCGGCCTTGGATCGAGCGGCCAGGCAGGCCATGCGGTTGTCGGCCACGATGACGTTCGTCACCTTCTCGAAGGCCTCACCGGAGGGGGCGGGCATACGATTCTCGGACTCGATCCCCCGCCGGATATGCGCAACGATGGACGGAGCAACTGTTCCCATCAGGCCATACCCTTCAAGGATGGCCGCCGCGTCCTGAAAGCGAGACCGATCAGGGACGAATGGCCCGGCGGCGATGGTATCCGGATCATTGCCCGCCACATCGCTGAGCATCAGGTTGATGACCGTGGCCGGATAGGCCGCACGGGCCAGTTTGCCGCCCTTGGTCAGCGAGATGTGCTTGCGGACCGTGTTCAGTTCGTGGATCGTGGCCCCGCACCTCAGCAGCTTTTCCGTCAGCTCCTGCTTCTCGGCCAAGGAGATGCCCTCGGCGGGCAGGGGCAGGAGCGCCGAGCCCCCGCCCGAGATGAGGGCCACAACCAGGTCGCGCTCCGTGCATCCGTCGAGCAGACGGACGACGGCCTGCGCGCCGG
>JAKQBR010000107.1 GCA_029574005.1 Deltaproteobacteria bacterium
CCAAGAAGTATATGCTGCTGCGTGATGAGACCTACCTCTCCCGCATCGTGGAAGGTGCCCGGGAGATCAGCGATGAATGGAACTACCTGTCCTCGCCCGGGATCGCCTATGACGCCCAGGAGGCCGAGGCCCTGAAGAAGGGCCAGGCGGGGTGGGACGCCTTTCTCAAGCGGTTCTATAACCAGATCTTCAACCTGCCCCAGGAGACGCAGGCGCTGGAGGAGCTCTTCAGCGCCAACGGCAAGGATATCGAGGCCCTGGTCAAGGTGGTCAAGGCCAGCAATGTGAGGTCCGTGCAGGCCCTGGACGAGAAGATCGTCTTCCTGAAGGACTTGGGCGATGAGATCGTCTCCTTCACCTGGTGGTCCTTCGGCATCGCCCTGGTGATCGGGCTCATCATCCCCTTGATCATCTACGCCGGCATCACCAAGGACATCGGCCGCATCAAGCGCGGCATCAAACATATCGCGGAGGGGGATTTCTCCTACAAGATCCCCATCGACTCCAAGGACGAACTGGGCCTGCTGGCACAGTCCTTCAACAGCATGTCGGCCCGGTTGAAAGAGCTCGACGACATGAAGTCGGAGTTCATCTCCATCGTCTCGCACGAGCTCAAGACCCCGCTCACCTCCATGAAGGAGGCGGCCAACCTGCTCCTGGAAGGCATCGGGGGCGAGCTGCAGGGCAAGCAGAAGCGCCTGATCACCATCATGGACCAGGGGATCAACCGTCTGCTGCAGATCACCAACGAGCTGCTCGACATGTCCCGGCTCGAGACCGGGACCATCCAGCTCAACCCCGAGATCCAGGACATGAACAGCATCCTGGCCACGTTCGTCTCGGAGATGAAACCGTATGCGGACAATCGCGGCGTGCATCTGCAGGTGGGTTACAGCAACAGTCCTTGCCTCGTCAGGGTGGATCGGAACAAGATCTTACAGGTGTTGACAAATCTTACGCATAATGCCATCAAGTACTCAAACGAAGGGGGGTCGGTGGCCCTGCGCCTCAATCAGGACAGCGACGGATTCTGCATCGACATTGAAGACCACGGCAAAGGGATACCGGAAGATGACATTCCACTCATTTTCGAGAAATTCTATCAATCAAAGGCCACGCGCGGCCACAGCGGCATAGGGCTGGGGCTGGCGATCGCCAAACGCATCGTGGAGGCACATGGGGGTACCATACATGCACAGAGCACGGTCGGCAAGGGCAGCGTCTTTTCTTTCCGTCTGCCTGCTCTTTCTTAGCACGCTGCTGCCGGGCTGCGGCGCCCTGTTGACCGGCAAGCTCCAGGAGGCGGAGACCTCCGTTTCCTCGGGCAAGCCCTACAAAGGCAGCTTGGGCGTCAACACCGCGCTGACCTCGCCTGATATCCTGGCCCGCAAGAAACTGGCCCTGGCCATGAACACCGTGGTCAAGGGCGACGTCGCCTTTCCTGAGGTGAAGCAGACGCTCAAGAGCATCCAGAAGGACCCCTACACCTCGGCGGAGCTCAAGGTCGAGGCCGGTTACCTGTTCACGCTCATCGAAAAGCTGGAGGCCCGCCAGCGCGATCTCGACCATACCCGCCAGCGTCTGGACAAGACGATGAAAGACAAGGACGATCTGGCCAGGGACAAGGATGCAACCATCGCGCAGCTGACCAGAGAGCGTGACGACCTGGCCTTCAAGATCAAGAAACTGGAAGAGATCTCCACCCTGACGGAAAAACGGCGGGAAATACGGCGATGAAGCCCAGTATCCTGGTCCTCGATGATGAACCCAACATAGTCGAGGTGATCATCACCCGGCTGGAGGCCTTGGGCTATCCGGTAAAAGGGTTCTCCAAACCGGACCAGGCCCTGGACGAACTGCGCCGCGGCGCCTTCAGCGTGTTGCTCACGGACCTCAAGATGCCCGAGAAGGACGGCATCGCCGTGCTCAAGGAGGCCAAACGGATCGACCCGGACATCGAGGTCATCATCTTCACGGCCTACGGCTCCATCGCCGGCGCGGTCGAGGCCATGCAGGCCGGGGCCTATGACTACATCCTCAAGCCCTTCGAGCCCATGGAGCTGGTGGCCAAGATCGAGCGGGCCGTGGAAAAGCGGACCCTGCGGCAGCGCGTGCGCCAGCTCGAAAATGAGGTGGAGGAAGGCATCGAGAACAAGATCTACGCCATGAGCCCGCCCATGAAGCGGGTCCTTTCCCTGACCCGCCAGGTCAGCCAGTCCGACGCCACGGCCCTGATCCTGGGCGAGTCCGGGACCGGCAAGGAGCTCATCGCCCGCATGCTGCATTACGAGAGCAAGCGCCGGGACAACAACTTCGTGATCATGGACTGCGGCGCCACCCCGGCCACCCTCCTGGAGGCCGAGCTGTTCGGATATGTCAAAGGGTCTTTCACCGGGGCGGGCAAGGACAAGATGGGCATCATCGAGGAGGCCGATGCCGGGACGCTCTTTCTGGACGAGATCGGCAATATCTCCCCTGAGCTGCAGACCAGGCTGCTGCGCGTCCTGGAAAGCGGCGAGTTCAGGCGCGTGGGCGAAAACTTCCAGCGCCGGGTGGATATCCGCGTGATCGCGGCCACCAACGCCGACCTCCAGGCCAAGGTCAAGGAAGGCACGTTCCGGGAAGACCTCTACTACCGGCTCAAGGTGATCACGATCAGCCTTCCGCCATTGCGCGAACGGGTCGAGGACATCCCCGGCCTGGCGCAGGTCTTTCTCACGGAATTCTCATCCAAGTCCCACAAGAAGATCAAGGGCATCGCCAAGGACGCCCTGACCATGCTCACCCGCCATACCTGGCCGGGCAACGTGCGCGAGCTCAAGAACATGCTGGAGTCGGCCGTGGTGCTGTGCCGGGGCGACATGATCACCGCCGACGACCTCATGCTGTCGGGCTTCGGAGAGATCTCCGCCGGCGCAACCGCCACCTCGATCGACATGGGCCTGAACCGCCTGGAGGAACAGGAAAAGGCCATGGTCGTGGAGGCCCTCAGAAAGGCCCGCTGGGTGCAGAAGGACGCGGCCAAGATCCTGGGCATCTCCCGCCGGGTCATGCACTACAAGGTCAGGAAGTTCGGCATCGTCATCGAGGGCAAGGGCGGCGACGACTGAGGCGAACTACTCGTCGTCTTCCTTGCGGTCAATCTTGCGATACAGCGTTCTCGTCGATATCCCCAACAGCTTGGAGGCCATGGCCTTGTCGCCCTTGGTGTACTTGAGCGTCTCCTCCATGA
>JAKQBR010000108.1 GCA_029574005.1 Deltaproteobacteria bacterium
CCCTCGGGGGTCATCGAAGACCTGGACCAGGTGCTGCGCAAGGAGATCGAGGCCATGGGCACCATGGAGAGCCGGCGTCTGGGCGGGGTCGAGGCCGTGGCCGAGATCATCAACCAGCTCGACAGCAATACCGAGAACAACATCTTCTCTTCGCTGGAAGAGACCGACGCCGACCTGGCGGAAAAGATCAGGCAGAAGATGTTCGTGTTCGAGGATATCATCAACATCGACAACCGCGGCGTCCAGGCCATCCTCAAGGAGATCACGAACGAGGACCTCCTGCTGGCCTTGAAGACCGCCAGCGAGCCGCTCAAGGAGAAGATCTTCGCCAACATGAGCTCGCGGGCCTCCGAGATGATCAAGGAAGACATGGAGACCATGGGGCCGGTCAAGCTTTCCGACGTGGAGCAGGCGCAGCAGAGCATCATCCGCGTGGTGCGCAAGCTCGAGACGGCCGGCAAGATCGTGATCGGCGGCAAGGGGGGCGAGGATGTCCTCGTCTAAGATCCTGCGCGACAAGGCGGCGACGCCGCTGTCCTCCTTTGCCATGGAGGACATTTCGAGCCGCAGGAACGGCGTGGATGAACACGAGGCGGCCAAGTCCAAGGCCGAACAGATCCTGAGAGAGGCGCGCCGGAACAAAGAATCGATCGAGATGGAGGCCTACCGCAAGGGCCTGGAAATGGGGCAGGCCGAGGGCCAGAAGATGGCGCTCAAACGGTTGGAGCCGCTCGCCGAGACCCTCCGCAAGGCCGTGGACGAGGTGGAGAACCTGCGCAAGGCCCTGACGGAACGCCACCTCATGGACCTGCTCGAGGTCGTGCTCGCGATCAGTGAAAAGGTCATCCACCGCGAGATCCACCTCGCGCCCGACATCATCCTGGAGACGATCAGGGCCGCCAGCGCCCATCTGGCCGATACGGACGCGGTTATCCTGAGGCTCCACCCCTCGGACTACGAGTATATCCGCGAGATCGAAGAGCTCCTCAAGGACAAGCTGACCGGCCGCAAAGGCATCAGCTTCGTGGAGGACGGCGGCATCGATCGCGGCGGCGTTCTGATCGAGACCGAGCTGGGCACCATCGACGCCACCATCCGCTCGCAGATCGACCATATCCGGGATGTCATCATGGAGAAGGCATGATCGAGATAGACAAGCTCGGGCGGATCCTTGAGGATGTCGATCCGATCCAGGTGCTGGGCAAGGTCACGAACATCGTGGGGCTGGTGATCGAAGGCCATGGGCCGGGCAGCGCCATGGGCGGCGTGTGCGAGATCTTTGCCGCCGACAGGTCCAAATCGATCATGTCCGAGGTGGTGGGCTTTCGGGACAAGCGCGTGCTCCTGATGCCCCTGGGCGATCTGGAAGGGATCGGCCCCGGCAGCACCATCGTGGCCAGGCGCTCCACCCCCCTGGTCAAGGTCGGCGGTGCGATGCTGGGGCGGGTGATCGACGGGTTGGGCAATCCGATGGACGACAAGGGCTACATGCTCCTGGACGAGGAACGGCCGCTGTTCGGCAATCCCTGCAACCCCTTGAGGAAGCGCCGCATCAGCGAGCCCTTGGACCTGGGCATCACGGCCGTCAACGCCCTGGCGACCATCGGCAAGGGCCAGCGCATGGGCATCATGGCGGGGTCCGGGGTGGGCAAGAGCGTCCTGATGGGCATGATGGCGCGGCACACCACGGCGGACGTCAACGTCATCGCGCTGATCGGCGAGCGCGGCCGCGAGGTGCGCGAGTTCCTGGAGCGCGACCTGGGCGAGGAGGGTTTGAAGCGCTCAGTGACCGTCATCGCCACCTCCGAGCAACCGGCCCTGATCCGCATCCGCGCGGCCTATCTGGCCACGACCATCGCCGAGTACTTCCGCGACCTGGGCAATGACGTGCTTCTCATGATGGATTCGGCCACCCGTTTCGCCATGGCCATGCGCGAGATCGGACTGGCCATCGGCGAACCCCCGACCACCAAGGGGTACACGCCCTCCTTCTTCGCCAAGATGCCCAAGCTCCTGGAGCGGGTCGGCAACTCGGCCTCAAAGGGCAGCATCACCGGGCTCTATACCGTGCTGGTGGAAGGCGACGACTTCAACGAGCCCGTGGCCGACACCATCCGTTCCATCGTGGACGGTCATCTCGTGCTTTCGCGCGACCTGGCGGCGCGCAACCAGTACCCGGCCATCGACGTGCTCAGGAGCATTTCCCGCGTCATGCCCGATGTCGTGGACGGCGAGCACCTCGATCTGGCCAGGCGCATCAAGAAGCTCATGGCGGTCTACGAGGACGCGCGCGACCTCATCAATATCGGCGCCTATGCGGCGGGCAGCAACGCGGATATCGACAACGCCATCCGGTATATCGGGGCCATCAATGCCTTCCTGGCCCAGCGCATGGACGAGAAAGGCAGCCTTGAGCAGGCCGTGTCCGGCATGCGGCGGATCCTTGACGGGGGAGGGGCGTAAGTGTTCAAGTTCCGGTTCCAGACCCTCCTGAAGGTCAGAAAGATCCGCAGCGACGAGGCCCAGCAGGCCCTGGCCGAGGCCCAGCGGACCTACTATGCCCTGCAGGGCGAACGCGCCGCTTGCTTGAGCGAGATCGAGGGCTCGGGCGATGAGCTCCTGGAGCTCTTCCGGCGCCAGGCCAGGCCGATCGAGGTCTCGATGTTCTACAACTATCAGCGCTACCTCCAGCACCGTCTGGGCGCCCTCGAGCAGCAGATCGACGCGGCCCACGCGGAGGTTGAGAAGAGGCGCGAGGCGCTTATCAAGGCGCGCCGGGAGCACAAGGCCATGGAGAGGCTCAAGGAGATCATGCACGGGCGCTATCGGCAGGAGCAGGAGCGCCTGGAGATGAAGGTCATCGACGACATGGCCGTAACCAGACATGCGAGGTCCAAATGAACAACATGAGCACGTATTCCCGGCAGAGCGCCTCTCAACAGGCAAACCCCAGGCCCCGAGGCCGTATGGAGACGATCCTCAAGCACATGAACATGAAGAAGATCCTCGTCATCTTCTCCGTCGTGAACCTCGTCTTCATCATGGCCTATGGCTATCTGCAGTCCCAGAGCCAGGCGGCCGACACCAAACAGGGCGCCTCCAAGCCAGGGCCGGCCGTGGCTGCACCCGCTCCGATCAGCGTCGAGGAGCGCTGGAGCGCGCTCGATCGGCGCCAGGAGGAGCAGCGCATCAAGGAGATGGAGCTCAAGGCCCTGGAAGGCGAGATCAACGCCAAGCTCAAGAAGCTCGAAGAGCTCGAGGCCGTCATCCGGCAGGATGTCGCCACCCTCAGGACCCTGTCCGATGAGCGCATCAAGCACCTGGTCAAGATCTATTCCTCCATGAACCCCAAGGCCGCGGCCAAGCTTATGGACAATATGGACCTGCTCGTGGCCGTGGAGGTCTTCCACAACATGAAGGGTGAGGTCGCCGGCGCCATCCTGGCCAATGTGGAGCCGACCAAAGCCGCCAACATCACCAAGATGCTGGCCTCTTACCGCGCCGCCCATAAGCAGACCGCGGCAAACCCATAGCTTGTCCCGCCCGCCTGGCCCCGGGTAAGGCTCGGGCCAGGCGGGCTCGCGCCCCTTCCCCCGTCTTTCACAAGACCGCCACGCGTGCATGTGTCTTGTTTTTCCGCCATGGTATGCTAGGATAGGCCTCAGCGGATGAACAGGTTTTCCCGGGAAATCATCATCATTCTCCTGCTGATCGTGGTCAACGGCATCTTCGCGCTGGCCGAGGTGGCGGTGGTCGCCTCCCGCAAGACCCGCTTGAGGCAGCTGGCCAAGGAAGGCGACGCCAAGGCCCAGGCGGCCCTCGAGCTGGCCGAGTCGCCCAACCGTTTCCTGTCGACCGTGCAGGTCGGCATCACGCTGATCGGGGTCCTGGCCGGGGCCTTCGGCGGCGCGACCGTGTCCGAGGAGATCGCCGCATATCTGCGCGGGGTCCCTGCCTTTTCCGCCCATGCCGATTCGATCGGCCTGGGCCTCGTGGTGTTCGCCATCACCTACCTGTCCCTGGTCGTCGGCGAGCTGGTGCCCAAACGCATCGCCCTGCACAACCCGGAACGCATCGCCTCATTCATCGCCGCTCCCATGGAGTGGCTTTCCCGGCTAGCCGCGCCCATCGTGGCCCTGCTGAGCGGCTCGACCGACGCGGTGCTGAGGCTCATCGGCCTGCAGAGCTCCCCGGAGCCGGTGATAACCGAGCAGGAGATCACGGGCATGATCGAGCAGGGCGCCGTGGCCGGGATCTTCGCGCCGGCCGAACACACCATGGTCAAGCGCGTGTTCCGCCTGGGTGACCGCACCGTGGGCTCGATCATGACCCTCAGGCAGGACATCATGTGGCTCGATCTGAACGATGCCCTGGAGGAGAACCTCAAGAAGCTCTCTTCAAGCGCCTACTCGCGTGTGCCGGTGTGCCGGGGCGGGCTGGACAACGTGGTGGGCATCCTCAGGGCCAAGGACCTCCTGCGCCGTCACCTGGCCTGCGCCGAGCCGGATATCGAGGGGGTGATGCTGGAGCCCGTCTTCGTGCCGGAGAGCCTCAGGGCCTTGCGTCTCTTGGAAAAGCTCAAGGAGGAGCGCACCCACATCGTCATCGTGGTCGACGAGTACGGCAGCGTCAAGGGTCTGGTCACGCTCAACGATATCCTGGAGGCCATCGTGGGAGAGCTGCCCTCCCTGGACGAGTCCGATGAACCGTATGCGGTGCGGCGCGAGGACGGTTCCTGGCTGCTCGACGGCATGCTGCCCATGGATGAGTTCAAGGAGCTGCTCGGCGTCGGCCGGCTCGCCGAAGAGGAGACGGGGAGATACCTTACCTTGAGCGGCTACGTGCTCACCAAGATGGGGCGCATACCCAGGGCCGGGGATTGGTTCGATGCGGACGGGCTCAAGTTCGAGATCATGGATATGGACGGCAACCGCATCGACAAGATCCTGGTGGCGCGGCTGAATGGCGGCCGGGGAGGCGGACAGGCATGAGCCTTCGCCCGCGATGTCATGCCAGGAAAGGCAACGGGCGCCAGGAGCACCTGCGCCGAGCGCGGAGGCGGGCCGCCGGCGGGCGTCCCGGGAAGATCGCCCAAGAGATGGCGTGAAAGAAGACGGAGAACAGCGCTTGCATGCACGGGGCCCGCACGCTATAGGGGAGAAAACGCTTCAAGAGGGAGGAGGCATGTTCCCTGAAAACAGGCCCAGAAGGCTTAGACGCACCGAAGGACTGCGCCGCATGGTGCGCGAAACCGCAGTCGCCCCGGATGACCTGATCTACCCGCTCTTCATCAAGGAGGGCCGGTCCGTCGAGGAACCGATCGCCGCCATGCCGGGACAGTTTAGGTACTCACCCGATACGGCGGCCAAAGCAGCAAGACAGATCGCTGGGTTGAACATCCCGGCCGTGCTACTCTTCGGCATCCCGGAGAAGAAGGACGCCTTCGGCACCCAGGCCCACCGCCGCGACGGCGTGGTCCAGCGCGCCGTGCAGGAGATCAAGCGCGCCTGCCCGGATCTGACCGTGATCACGGACGTGTGCCTGTGCGAATATACCGACCACGGCCACTGCGGCATCCTGGACGAGGTCGGGCGGGTGTCCAACGACGACACCCTGGAGGTGCTCGCCAAGGTGGCCGTATCGCATGCCAGGTCCGGCGCCGACATGGTGGCGCCTTCGGACATGATGGACGGCCGGGTCGGGGCCATCCGCGAGGCCCTGGACGAGGGCGGCTACGAACAGACCCCCATCTTGAGCTATGCTGTGAAATATGCCTCGGCCTTTTACGGGCCGTTTCGCGAAGCGGCCGGCTCGACCCCTTCCTTCGGCGACCGCAAGGCCTACCAGATGGACCCGGCCAACGTGCGTGAGGCCCTGCGCGAGGCCGCGCTCGATATCGAGGAGGGCGCGGACATCATCATGGTCAAGCCGGCGCTGCCCTACCTGGATGTGATCCGCACCCTGGCCGACGAGTTCGACGAGCCCCTGTGCGCCTATCAGGTCTCGGGCGAATACGCCATGATCAAGGCCGCCGCGGCCGCCGGATGGCTGGACGAGGACCGCGCCGTCATGGAGAGCGTGACGGCCATCAAGCGCGCCGGCGCGGACATGATCATCAGCTACTTTGCCCCGCGCGTCGTCGAGCTCTTGCGATGAAGGCCCCCGTTATCCTGGCCTGGGAGCTGACCAGGGCCTGCAACCTGGATTGCCTGCACTGCCGCGCATCCGCTACCCCTGACCGCGACCCGGCCGAGCTGAGCACGTTCCAGGGACGCAGGCTCTTGAGCGACCTGGCCGGCCTGGGCACCAGGATGATGATCCTCTCCGGCGGCGAGGCCCTGATGCGGCCCGACGCCCTGGAGCTGGCACGCTACGGTGCTCAGACCGGCCTGCGCATGACGCTGGCCACCAACGGGGCGTTGGTGACGCCGGAGCTGGCGCGTGAGATCCGCGCCTCCGGCGTCGTGCGCGTCTCGGTCAGCCTGGACGGGGTGACGTCCGAGGTGCATGACCGGATCCGCGGCCGTCCGGGAGCCTTCGACCTGGCCGTTTCCGGCATCGAAAACCTCATCCGCGCCGGGGTCGAGGTGCAGGTCAATACCACCGTGGCGGCCATGAACGTCCATCAGATGGAGGCCTTCCCGGCCTTGATCGCCTCGCTCAAGGCCGTGGCCTGGCATGTCTTCTTCCTGGTGCCCACCGGCCGGGGGCATGACCTGGCGCCGGCAACCATCCAGGAGTATCGCTCCATGCTGGAGGGCTTTCTCGCCGTATACCGGCAGGGCGGGATCGAATGCAAGGCCACCTGCGCCCCCCAGTTCTACCGCATGCTGGCCGAGGCCGGCGATCCGGTCAGGACCAAGGGCTGCCTGGCGGGCGACGGCTTCGGGTTCGTATCATCGACCGGCGATGTTCAACCGTGCGGTTTCCTGGCGATTGTCTGCGGAAATGTGAAGGAAAAACCGTTCGAGGAGATCTGGCGTCGTTCTCCGGAGCTTATCCGACTGCGGCGACCCCAGGACTTGAGCGGCGCGTGCGGCCGGTGCGCCTACCGGGCGGTCTGCGGCGGCTGCCGGGCGCGGGCCTATGAGGTCCTGGGCGACAGCATGTCCGGCGACCCGATCTGCTGGTTTGACGATGGACAAGCACGATAAGGCGATCCTGACACGCATGAGCGCGGCATTTCCGCTTGCCCCCCGGCCGTATCAGGTCCTGGCCCGTGATCTGGGCCTGGGCGAGGACGAGGTGCTTGCGCGGGTGAGGGCCTTGAAGCAGGACGGCCTGATCCGACGCATCGGGGCCACCATCGATCCGCGGGCCATCGGGCGGTACTCGACGCTGTGCGCCGTAAATGTGCCCGAGCCCCGGATCGATGAGTATGCGCGGGTCGTGAACGACTTCGCGGAGGTGACGCACAACTATGTGCGCTCAAGCGTCCCCAACTGCTGGTTCACCATCATTGCGCCGGATAAGGCGCGGGCGGAAGAGATCATCGGCGTGATCCGATCCGCCCTGGATCTGCCCGTCATTGAGCTCCCGGCCGCCCGGGTGTTCAAGATCGGCGTGCGTTTCAGCCTGTCCGAAGACTAGCTACTTCTTCTTGAGGAGTTTGGAGAAGATCCCTTCTTCCCCGCGGGATTTGATCTCCTTGGCCAGCTCCTCCTCGTACCCCACCGTGGCGGATAAGATGGCCCGGTCGAAGAACAGCACGATGCGGTTGTTCAGCTCCAGACTCTTCGAGAGCTCGTAGGAGGAGTCCAGGAAGTGCTTTTCGAGCAGGTAGAGCCAGAGATGCCGCTTGATCAGCATCAGGAACATGATCACCTCGTGCAGCGGGATCTCGTCATGGAAACGCCGGCGGCCGAGATCGGTGTAGAATCGCGCCGTCTCTTCCTTGGGGGTGGCCCGATCGAGCCAGTGGCTCAAGCCGCGGTACACGTCCAGGACGCGTTCGTGCAGGAACTCCTCGCTGAACTTCTTGTGGTACTCGGTCTCGCCCCTCTTGAGCAGGTCTTTGACCACGCGCCTCGACAACTCGTCCGCATCCGTCTTGATCAACTCCATAATCTTCAGGTATATCATAACAATTCGCTCCTCCCTCGTAAGTTTGCGTAGCTTTGAGGCTGGACCCCACCTGTATACTATATAATGATTAATATGTAAGAGTGCAATATCAAGTTCCGTTTTAAATCCGCCAAGATAAAATTGACACCGGTCGAAGGCTATGGCACATGCAGGTATGCATCAGGTCAGATCATGAAAGCGCGGGGTGGGGTATGTCTCAGATCGTACGCTTCGGGGTTTCGCTGGACAGGCGTCTGCTGGATAAGTTCGACCGCTTGATCCAGAAGCGCAGCTACACCAACCGCTCCGAGGCCCTGCGCGACCTCATCCGCCAGGAACTGGTCAAGGAGGAGTGGGAGCAGGGGCAGGAGGTGGCCGGGGCCATCACCTATATCTACGATCACCACCAGCGCGACCTCCTGAACAAGCTGACCAGGCTTCAGCACGATCATCAACCGATCATCCTGTCCACCCAGCATATCCACCTCGACCACGACAATTGTCTGGAGATCGTGGCGGTCAAGGGCAAGGCCGATGCGGTACAGGACCTGGCCTTTGCCTTGCGCTCCATCAAGGGCGTGCGGCACGGCACGCTCAGCATGACCAGCACGGGCAAGGCCATCGAGTAGCCGTCTCTAAAGTCCCCGCCCCCGGTTTGTCCGCGTAACACGCAAGGAGGAAGTGTATTTTATTGTTGTCACGATTTATAAAAAAGTGTTATTCAATCCCTGTCGCCGGGCAGCCCGTATCCTGCCAGCCGAAGGGCAGGCGTGGGATATATCCGGAGAGACTGAGCAACCGAGGAGGTGTCAACATGCACATGGCCGATGCCTTGATATCGCCAGCCGTTGGCGGCGTCATGTGGGCGGCGACCGCCGGATTGACCGTCTATAGCGCGCGCAGCATAAAGGATGTGGCCGATGATAACCACATACCGCTCATGGGGGTCCTGGGCGCCTTTATCTTCGCGGCCCAGATGATCAACTTCACCATCCCGGCCACCGGCTCCAGCGGCCACCTGGGAGGGGGCATGATCCTGGCGATCCTCTTAGGGCCGTATGCCGCCTTCCTCACCATGGCCTCGGTCCTCACGGTGCAGGCCCTGTTCTTCGGGGACGGCGGCCTGTTGGCCCTGGGGTGCAACATCTTCAACCTCGGTTTCTGGCCGTGCTTCCTGGCCTACCCGTTCATCTATAAGCCGATCGCGGGCGCCAACCCGACGCCCCGCCGTATTTTCATGGGCGCATCGCTGGCCGCCATTGTCGCCCTGCAGCTGGGGGCGTTCAGCGTGGTGCTGGAAACGCTGGCCTCGGGCATCAGCGAGCTGCCGTTTACCACCTTCGTGCTGCTCATGCAGCCCATCCACCTGGCCATCGGCATCGTGGAGGCTTTGGTGACCACCGCCGTCGTCACCTTTGTCTGGCGGGCGCGCCCCGAGGTGCTGGAGACGGCGGTTTCAGGCAAGACCTCCGGGGACCTCAACCTGCGCCCGGTGCTCATCGGTTTGGCGGTCGTGGCCGCCATCACGGGCGGTATCCTCTCCTGGTTCGCCTCGGCCAATCCCGACGGACTTGAATGGGCCATGTTCAAGACCGCCGGCAAGGAAGAACTGGCCGCGCCCAGCAATACTATCCATGACAGTCTGGCGCGCTTCCAGGAGCAGACGGCCTTTCTGCCCGATTATGGTTTCAGAACCCCGGACCAGCCCGAGGGCGAGGTCCAAGCCGCCGAGTCCGAAGCGGCCGAGGCATGGCCCGGCATCAGCGCCGGCACCTCGGTTTCCGGCATCATCGGCGGGGTGATGGTCCTGATCCTGGCCGGCTGCATCGGCCTGGTCCTGCGCAGGTTCAGCCATTCCACATAGCTTTCGTCTTGACCGGCGCGGGCTGGGCTTATAGGATGAGGCCATGGCCAGCATTGAAACCGCGCTTGTCAATATCGGGGCCCTCAACGAACTCGCCTCGCAGGATACGCGCATTCACCGCCTGGACCCGCGCGCCAAATTGATTGCGACCGTGCTGTTCATCGTCACGGTCGTTTCCTTTGACCGATACACCGTCTCGGCGCTGCTCCCGCTGGTGCTTTTCCCCGTAGCCATGACCGCCCTAGGCAATATCCCGGTGGGCGCCATATTGAGGAAAGTCTTGATCGTATCGCCCTTCGCGGTCCTGATCGGCATCTTCAACCCGTTCTTCGACCGCCAGGTGATCATGCATATCGGTACGTTTTCCGTCACGGGCGGCTTCATTTCTTTCGCCTCCATAGTGCTGCGCTTTGTCCTGACCGTGAGCGCCGCCTTGATCCTGGTTGCCACCACTGGTTTCGAGGCCGTATGCCTGGCCCTGGAACGCTTGAAGGTCCCGCGCGTCTTTGTGGTGCAGCTGCTGTTCCTGTACCGCTACCTCTTTGTCCTGGTGGAAGAGGGCTTACGCATCCGACGCGCCTTCGCGCTGCGGGCCGGTCATACGCGGGGTGTGGACATGCGGGTGTTCGGCAGCCTGAGCGGGCAATTGCTCCTGCGGACCCTGGACCGCGCCCAACGCATCCACCAGGCCATGCTTTGTCGCGGTTTCGACGGCCGGATACGGCTGGAGCGGTCATTCAGGGCCGGGCTTAACGATATCCTGTTCGTCCTCTTCTGGGGTCTGTTTTTTCTCCTGGCGCGCCGCTACAATCTGCCGCTCATGCTGGGTTCATTCATGGAGGGCTTTGTGTGAGCCACCATATCCTCGAGGTCAAGGATCTGGTCTTTAGCTATCCCGATACCACGCCGGCCTTAAACGGGGTGTCCTTCCGGATCACGCACGGCGAGGCGGTGGGCATCGTGGGCGCCAACGGCGCCGGCAAATCGACCTTGCTTATGCACCTGACCGGATGTCTATTCCCCGGCGCGGGCAGCGTACGGATCGGCGACCATGTCCTGACCAGGCAGAACCTGAACCAGGTCCGCTCCCGCGTGGGCATGATCTTCCAGGACCCGGACGATCAGCTCTTCATGCCCACGGTCTTTGACGATGTGGCCTTCGGGCCGCTGAACCAGGGCGTGCCGGCCGAAGAAATCGAGACAATAGTCGAGCGCGCCTTGGAAACCGTGGGCGCCCTGCACCTCAAAACACGGCCGCCCTACAAGCTCTCGGGCGGCGAGAAACGCAGGGTTGCCATCGCCACGGTGCTGGCCATGTCACCGGATATCCTGATCATGGACGAACCGAGCACCGGCCTCGATCCTCAAGCCAGACGCCAATTGATCGCACTGTTGAAGACCTTCGAGCATACCAAAATCATCGCCACGCACGACCTGGACCTGGTGCTCGATCTGTGCGGACGCACCATCATTCTTCATCAAGGCACGGTTGCGGCCGACGGCAACACCCATGCGATTTTCGCCGATGAAAAGCTCCTCTTGGACAATCATCTTGAAAAACCCTTAAGCATGCAGGGCGTTCAAAACGACGTAGGCGCGACCGTGACCCAAAAGGCTGCCGGGTGTAGGGCGATCAGGGTTGATTAGCATGTATCCCTTGCCCTGAAGGCGTGGCCACGGCTTGGCCTGACTGAAGAGGAAGATAACAGAGCGGGAACTGGTGCAACAGCGCGGAGACAATCTGTTCGACCAGTTCACGTCTGTTTTTTGCAAGGTAATAGGAGATAGTGTGGCCTTCTCTGCGGCTGGCCACGATTCGGGCCTGCCTGAGCTCCGCCAGGGCCTGTGAAACATCGGTTTGTCGCAGGTCAAGCATAGCGGTCATTTCCGAAATAGAGAGCTCGTGGTGATGGATGAGGAGCACCACGATGTGCAGCCGTCGATATTCCGCCAGTGTTCTCAAGAAATCCAGGGAGCGATGCATGGCCGCCTCGTGTCTTTACGTTGATCAATTACGTCCGGTTAGGGAGACAATCTCGCCCTGAACCCACAAAGGCGCAACCTCGGCCGCCTCCTCGTAGGGGATGCGGCCATGCAGGAACAT
>JAKQBR010000132.1 GCA_029574005.1 Deltaproteobacteria bacterium
GCGCCTCTTCATGCTTTTCGCCGCCCCGCCCGAGAAGGACCTGGACTGGAGCGACCAGGGCATCGAAGGCACCTACCGCTTCCTGAGCCGCCTGTGGCGCCTGGTGCAGGAGATCAGGGAGCTGCCGTCTTCACCCGCCGACACAATACCGCCCAGCATGCAGGACTTCCAGCGCAAGCTGCACCAGACCATCCGCAAGGTCACCGAGGACGTGGACAAGCGCTTCCGCTTCAACACGGCCATCGCGGCCATGATGGAGCTGGTCAACGAGCTCTACAAGCTCAAGGAGACGGCAAAAGCGCCCGATGAGGTCCAGGTCATGCGCCGGGCCGTGGAGCACCTGCTTGTCATGCTCTCGCCCTTTGTGCCGCATATCGCGGACGAGCTCTGGTCCTCTCTGGACGGCACGGGCATGCTCCTGGACCATGCCTGGCCGGAGTTCGACCCGGCCTGGGCCGAGAAGGTGGAGGTCACCATCGCCGTGCAGGTCGGAGGCAAGGTCCGCGCCACCCTGACCGTGGCCATCGATTCGCCGCAGGAAGAGGTGCAGGCCGCGGCCTTGGCCGAACCGAATGTCATCAAGCACATCGAGGGCAAGCCCATCAAAAAGGTCATCTATGTCCCGAACAAGATCCTCAATCTTATCGTGTAGCCTGGGCCTCTTTCTGGCGGCCCTCACGGGCTGCGGCTACGGCTTCGTGCTCAAGGGCGCGGGCAACCTGGGGCCCGTGCTGGTACAGTCCAGCGTCAACCATACCCCGCTACGCTCCGCGGCCATGGTCCTTGACTCGCACCTGGAAAGCACGCTGGCCGCCCTGGGGGTCTCCGGGCGCGCCGAGGACCTGCCCCGCCTGAGCTGCACCATCGTCGAGGCCAAGGGGCAGGAGATCTCCGCCAACTCGGCCGCCGAGAACCGCTTCCGTCTGAAGCTCTCCGTCACGGCCCAGGTTACCGGCCCGGACGGCAAGGCCCTCTGGCAGGGGTCCTTCAGCGATTACGGCGCCTATGCCTCGGGCGGCCAGGAGGAGAACGCCCTGGACGAGGCCTGCGAGAAGATCGCCCAACGCATCGCCCAGTCGCTCCTGGCGGTCAAGATCCAGAAACCGGACACAGGGGAGAAGGTGGAGACTCAAGAGTCGACAGTTCAATGAATGGCGGAGGCGCTCCCTCGGCATGCCTATGGGTAAGATGCAAACAGACCAGCGCGGAGAACCCGTCCGGCTCTTCATGGGCGAGGACACCTTTCTCATGGAAGAGGCCCTGACCGCCCTGAAGGCATCCCTGGGCGAGGAGGCCCTGATGAATTTCCAGGCCTTCAACGGCGACGAGAGCTTCCGGGTCGAAGACCTGGTGGGGTTATGCAACACATTGCCCTTCCTGGGCGAAAGGCGCCTGATCATCCTGCGCAACGTCCAGAAGCTTCCCGTCAAGGCCCTGGCCCAGATCGGGGCCTACTGCAAGAACCCCCTGGAGACCACCACCTTGGTCATGACCGTGGAAGGCCCGCCCCCCAAGGGCACGGACGCCCTCTTCAGGCACCTGCCCGGGACGGTGCCCCAGCAGCGTTTCGACCCGCTGAAAGGCCCCGAAATCCTGACCTGGGTCCAGACGCGCGCCAAGCGGCAGAAGAAGACCATCGACAAGGAAGCGGCCCACCTCCTGGCCGAGCTGACCGGAGGCCATACCTGGTTCATGGCCTCCGAGATCGACAAGCTCTGCCTCTATGTCGGCGAAAGGGCTTCCATCTCGCGCGCCGACGTTGAATACCTGGTCATGAAAACCGCCGAGTCTTCCGTGTTCGCCTTTCAGGACGCGCTCTTCGAGCGCCGCAAAGAGGCCCTGGCGAGGCTCACCGAGCTGGAGGCCGCCTGCATCGAACCCCTGGAGGCCCTGGCCATGCTCGAAAACCATGTCATCGACCACGTCAAGGTCCTCCTGGGCGGCAACTGGAAATGGCGCCCCATCCATCCCTTTGTGGTCAAGAAGATCACGGGCCGCAGATCCCTGTGGAAGGCCGAGGACTTAAGCGCCCTCTTGGCCGATATCCGCGCCATTGAGCGCGCCGTGAAGACCGGACGCACGGCCTCGCCTTTTGCGGCACTTGCCGAGACGGCCGCCAGGTATGTGCTACGTCCTCCGTCTCCCACGTAACGCACCGCATGGCCTGGCTCTTATCCCTGATCTCGGCCTTCACCCTGGCCACGGCGGACGCGCTGACCAAGAAATATTTCTCATCCCTCTCCAGCTACGAGATGGGGCTTATCCGGCTCATCGCGGTCGTGCCGTGGATCGTGGCGGCCATGTTCTTCATCCCTTGGGTGATGCCGGATACGGTCTTCTTCGTCTGCCTGGC
>JAKQBR010000152.1 GCA_029574005.1 Deltaproteobacteria bacterium
CAGGGTAAGCAGCCAGCGTATGCCTTCGGCAATGTCCTCGGAACCCAGCAGCTTGCCAAACTGGGCGACGCTCTTTCCGAAGTTGTCCTCGGTATAGCCGGCCACATCCTGGAACCCGCTGAGCACGATGCCCGGCATGACCAGCGAAACCCGCACGCCATGCCCGCAGACCTCGCGCCGCAGGCCTTCCGCCAGGCCAGCTACCGCGAACTTGCTCGAACCGTAAAAGGCGCTGAAGGGCGAGATGTTTCTGCCCACGGTCGAGCCGATCACCACGATGTCGCCGCCGCCGCGCCCCACCAGGTATTGCCCGGCACAGCGCATCAGGTGGGCGGCGCCCAGCACATTGGTCTGGTACAGTCCCTGCCACTGAGATTCGTCGCTCGCCAGTATCCCGCCCGCCAACCCTCTCCCGGCATTGACGACCACGATATCGTACTTTTTCCCGCCCTCTTCCCAGGCCAGCGTGCGTTCCAGCAACCGATCGATGTCGCCCTGGCTGCCGGCATCGCCATCGACGACCAGGGACGAGCCGCCGTGCCCGGCGATCTCGGCCGCCAGTTCTTCCAGCTTCTGCCGGCGCCGGGCATTCAACACCACGGCGGCGCCCGCGCGGGCCAGGCTCAGGGCCGTGGCGCGGCCGATACCGGAACTGGCGCCGGTGATGATAGCCGTTTTGTGTTCCAAAGGCGTGTCCATTACGAATATCTCCTTTCTCCGAAAGTTGTCACGGAGTCCCCGGATAACACTATTGGGCCTTGAAACTCAGGTTTTCGATCTCGCGCAGTACCCACTCATCGGCCACGTGTTCATACCCGAGCCGCAACATGCCCGCATAACTGGACACCGTTTCCACCTGCACGACGAGCGTGGCCGTCGTGCCGCTGATCTTGACCTCCCGTATGGCGAGGTCCGTGATAGTGGTCTGGTCGAAGATCACACCCATCGGCAGGGGGACATGGACATGCGCGGACGATATCTCCGTTGATGCCCCGGAACTGTCCCCGTACACGGCGCCGGTCTTCACCTTGACCTCCGCAACCGGGCCGACGCTCCTGCCGACCAGATCGCCGCGGACCTTGTCCGGTGTAAATACCGCGCCCTTGATACGGGAAGGCTGTTCGGCGCGCGCACAGATCATGAGACTCAGGTGACGGGAAAGACCGTCATCCAGCCGGGGGTTGATGCGATACTCCGATCCCAGGTCCGCCATGGCTTGCTGCGCTCCCAGCATACAGCCCACGGCCGCCGCGACCATGATCACGCGGTACATTCAAGCACCTCGCTCTAGCCTACCGCCGCTTTGGCGATATGAGGAGATTATAGAACAGATCCGGGCAAGATGCTACCCCGAGATCATATCCCGTGGGGCCCCCCGTTCTTCCCTGGCCGCCATGACCATGCAGTGCAGCCGGTTGAGCAGGTTGACCTCGCTGTGCCCGGCGTCCATGTCCAGGAAAAGGAGGTTGGCGTCGGGGTAGCGGTCTTTCAGCCCCTGTGACACGCCCTTGCCCGTGATATGGTTGGCCAGGCAGCCGAATGGCTGCAGGCAGACGATGTCGTTGATGCCTTCCTCCAGCAGGGCGATCATCTCGGCCGTCAGGAGCCATCCCTCGCCGGCCTGGTTGATCAGGCTGACGGTTCGGCCGGTCTTGCGGGCCAGCAGGCTGAGATCATGCACCGGGCGATAGTGGCAGAATGAGCGCATGCACGCCTCGACGCGGGCGATAATGCGGCCGACATACCATTCCAGAAGGCTGTAGAGCACCATGTCCTTCGTGGAGCTTTTCAGGATTGCCTGCCGGTCGAACCGATCGTTGACAAAGCACTGGGTGAAGAATCCCAGCAGCGAAGGCATGACCACCTCTATCCCCTGTCCCCACAGCCATTCAACGATATGGTTGTTGGCAAAGGCATTGTACTTGGCGTAGATCTCACCCACCACGCCTACCGCAGGCAGAGGTTCTAAGGTCATCTCCACCGCGTTGAAATCGGCCACGGCCGTTTTCAGACACCGCAGCAGGGCATCGATATCTCCCTGTGCGGAGCCTTGTGCGATCAGCCCCAGGTGGTGCCGGTGCAGCCCGGACGACTGGCCTTTTTGCCGCTCCCTGGCCGCCGCGGCATAGTACAGGCGCGCCAGGGCATCGGCGAAGATAAGCCCTAAGGCCAATTTGCGCACGAACTCACGCTTGTTCAAGGGCAGCTCCATCTGAAGGCCCTGGCTGGAAAAGGAGGTGGAGAGCACCTCGACCTCGCCGAATCCGGCGGAAGCAAGCGCCTTTTTCATCAGGGGCAGGTAGTTGGAGGCCCGGCACTGGCCGAAGGTCTGCGAGAGCATGACCGCCGTATGGCGCGGGTCGTACCGCAGCGATTGAAAGGCCTTGATGATATC
>JAKQBR010000168.1 GCA_029574005.1 Deltaproteobacteria bacterium
AGGTTGAAGATATCCTGGAGCGCATGAAAGAACTTGCCACCCAGGCGGCTTCCGCGAACACGTCTTCCACCGACAAAGCGAAGATCGATGCTGAGTTCTCAGCTCTGAAGAGCGAGATCACCCGTATTGTTGACGATACCAAGTATCAGGGCACGGCCCTCTTGGACGGCAACTTCTCGGGTACCTTCCAGGTCGGTTCCGCCAATGGGGCGTCGTCCCAGATCAACATCAACATCAGCGCCCTGAGCCTGTCGAGCCTCGGACTGGATGGCGCTGACGATGCAGTCGATACCGCCGCCCATGCCCAGGCTGCTCTTACGAGCATCGATACGGCCATCGATACCTTGGCCACGGTTCTGGGCAACATCGGTGCCGGTATGAACCGGCTCGACTACACCTATTCCAACCTGCAGGTGCAGATCGAGAACTTCTCCGCTGCCGAATCGGCGATACGCGATGTCGATATGGCATCGGAGATGGTGACCTTCACCAAGAGCCAGATCTTGATGCAGGCCGGTACGGCGATGCTTTCGCAGGCTAACATGGCTTCGCAGAACGTGCTCTCTCTGTTCGGCTGATACCGGTCAATACGGCCATGGGGGAGGTCTTCTCCTCCATGGCCTTCCGTGACTGAAAGGCGGGTAAGGCCATGAGAATTGAAAGCGTCGACAACATTGTAACAATGGATCCTTTCCGGACGAGGAAAGCTCATGGAGGGTCTGAGACCACTGCCCCGGCATTGACCAACCAGGACAAGGAAGTTGAGCACTCCCAAAAGACCCTTCAGAAACAGACGCGACCGACCGATGAGATAAAGAAAGAAGCCGATGAGATAAAGAAAGAAGCCGAAGAGATCAAAAAAGGTATTGAAGAGCTCAACGGCCAGCTCGCGACGATGAACCGATCGATACAATTCAGTGTCGATCAGGGTACGCATGATATCGTGGTGCGGGTGGTTGATAAACAAAGCGGCGAGGTGATCAAAGAACTGCCGCCGGAAAGCATATTGAGACTCCGCGAACGTATGGAGGAGCTTTCCGGGCTGATGGTTGAAGAGCAGGTGTAGACACGAGCGCGGACCCTGGGGAAATGGTTCGGGCCCGTCTCTGTTACACGGGAAGGTAGAGGAAAGGCCATGGCGTCGTCGATATACATATCAGGGCTTGCATCCGGACTGGACTGGACGAGCATGATCAGTAAACTCGTGGCGGTGCAGCGCAATCCCATTACCTTGATGGAACAGAGCCGATCAACCCTCAGCGACAAGAAGTCAGCCTGGAGTGAGGTCAACACCAAGCTGCTCTCCCTCAAAACCGCGGCCGGCGCCCTTTCATCGAGCGATGATTTCGATGTGTTCAAGGCCTCTGCTACGGTGAGCGGCTCAAGCAGTGATGTGGAAGACCTGCTGAGTTATGCCGTGGGCAGCGGTGCATCGGAAGGGTCCTATTCCATCACTGTCAACCAGTTGGCTACGGCCGAGAAACGCGCCAGCGGCGGCTTCGACTCGACGACTGCGGCCCTCGGAATCTCTGGCGATATCACCATTAATGGCCAGGTGATCAGCGTTGCCTCCACGGATAACCTTTCGGACATTCAGGGGAAGATCAATGCCCTGAACTCCGGAGATGATCCGCTGAACGTTATGGCCTCAATCCTGAAAGTCTCAGACAGTGAATACCGGTTGACCCTTACCTCCAAGACGACCGGAGCGGCGGGATTCACATATAGCGATGGCACGGGTTCCCTGGCGATGACCCAGATAGTTGCCGGACAGGATGCCGAGATTCAAGTCGACGGAGTGAATGGGTTTACCATTACCCGCAGTTCGAACACCATCACCGATGTGATCAGCGGTGTGACCCTCAACCTGGTAGGAGCGGATGAAGGCGCAGAAATCACGCTCTCCGTCGGCCGCGACTACACAGGCGTCAAGGAGAAAATCCAGGACTTCGTTGATGCCTATAATGAGTTGATGGACTATATCGATCAACAAACAACCGCCCCCGAGGATGATGAAGACGCCAGCCCGCTCTATGCCGATGTTTCGCTCAGAACGATCAAAAGCACGCTCAGGAGCGTTGTCCTCTCCGAGGTCAGCACCTTGGATTCCACGCTGGATCACCTCAGCCTCATCGGCGTCAATATCGATAAGACCGGCCAGCTCTCCATAAACGAGAATACGCTCGAAGGGTATCTGGAAACGAATTTCGAAGACGTGGTAAACCTTTTCGCGGCCCACGGGACGAGCGCAAACAGCAGCCTTTCCTTTGTCTACTCGGGGAATGCAACGGCCGAGGGCGACTACGAAGTTGAGATCACCCAGGCTGCCACAAAGGCCACGGCCGTAGGCAGCGTTTTTTCCGGAACGCTGGGGAGCGACATCACCATGACCCTGACCGGCTCCGGCGGAGGTACGGAACAGACAATCGTGCTCAGTGCGGGCTCGAATCTTGATGACATTGTGGATGCCATCAACGAAGGCAATACCTTGGGTATTGTTGCGGAGAATGACAGCGGCCGGCTTAGGCTGACGAACGAAGCCTATGGAAGTTCAGGGAGGTTCACTGTCTCCGGCATCAACGCAGCCTTGGGCATTGCGGACGGAGAATACGCAGGGGTCGATGTGGCCGGCAGGATCAGGCGGGAAGGATCAACCGAGTGGATGACTATGACCGGCAAGGGTCAGACCCTGACCGGCGATGACGACCAGGACGTAGAAGGACTGGTGCTAGCGTATACCGGGACGGCTGCCGGAACCTTTGACTTTTCTTACATCCCGGGTGTAGCCCAAAAGCTCGAGAACGTCCTGTTCTCCATGACGGACAGCGTCGACGGATATGTCGCCGGCAAACAGACATCGCTGCAGAGCCAGATGGACAGGCTCGATAGGAAGATCGAGGACATGGAGGTGCGTTTGACAAGGTATCAATCGGCCTTGATGGCCAAGTATTCCGCCATGGAGAGCATGCTGAGCACCTTGCAGAGCACCCAGAACTGGCTGACGAGCCAGATCAGCAGCCTGACCAGCAGTTGATACCCAGGAAACCCGCAATCGACAGGCGAGGGCATCCGGCGATCAGGTCGGATGCCTTTTTTGTTACGGCTGGGGTTGTGTCGGGATAGGGTACCTCTGCTGTCCTACCTGCAAGAAAATTTTGCCGTCCGGGTCTTCCTCCATGGCCGTGGCCAGGATATAGTAAGCCGGGCGTGACAGGCGCACCGGCATGCCGTTTGCCAGCCGTGCATACATGATGTTGTCTTTTCCTATGCAGAGCGTGGCCGGGTCCAGTGCATGGACGTGGCCGCTGTTGAGTATCAGTGTGAAGCCCTGGGTCTTGTCTCCGCGCACCGATAGCACGACAAAGGGCGTGTCCTCGACCTCCACGTAGCAGATCTCCTGGTTCAGCACGATGCGGTAACGGCCGTCGCCGCATCGTTCCAGGACCTGATGAAAGGCCTGCAAAACCCCTGGGTTGACGATCTCCTGGCCATCGTAAAACCAGCGCCCCTCGCGGTCGATGCTGATGCGGCACCAGGGGGTGACGTCGCGCATGGACTCTTTTTCCTTGATTCCTTTGCTATCCATCGCCATGACAGAATCTCTATATACGCACTATGCCGCGGCATGCAAGCGCAAGCTCACTGAGAAGCCTGCGGAAAAATTTAAAAGGCAAAAACAAATTGACATATCAATCAACTTTGGCTATACTTAATGCCATGGGAAAGAATGATAAGCAGGACTTAATAATCGAAGCGGCCTTGGAGGTCTTCAGGGACAAGGGCTATGCCAATACCCGCATGGCAGATATCGCCAAACGCGCGGGCGTCTCCTACGGTTTGGTGTATCACTATTTCGGGAGCAAGGACGTGCTGTTCGATGTCATCGTCGACACCTGGTGGAACAGCGCCCATGCAACGTTCGACGCCCAGAAGGACCCCAGTATCGATTTCGAACAGAAATTGATCAACATCATCCGTTTCTTCCTGGATACCTACATCAACAAACCCGATCTCATCGCGATCTTCGTGACCGAGGTCTCGCGCAGTTCTGTCTATCATACGCCCAAGGGGCTGGCCAATTTCCAGAAGACCTTCAAGCACTTCGAGGACATCATGGGTGCCGGCCAGAAGTCGGGTTTCCTGCGCAAGGATATCGGAACGCACTACCTCACCTATATCTTCTTGGGGGCAATCGAGGCCTTTATCTCGGTCATGGTGCTGGGCAAAGAGCCCATGACCAAGGAGCGCGAGCAGCGCACCATCAACAGTATCATTCAGGTCTTCTTGTATGGGGCGCGGGTGAAGGTGTAATGCACTTGAAAGGGCAACTGCACATCCATACCACCTGTTCCGACGGCCGGCTCACCCCGCAGCAGGCGGCCGATACCTATGCGCTCCAGGGGTATGACTTCATCGCCATATCCGATCATGACCATCTCCTGAAAGCCAACTACCGTAAGGAAGTCGAGTCTATTCATTCCCAGATGCTCGTGTTCTTCGGTATAGAGCGCACGGTCGGCACCCGCTGGGGTTATGTGCATGTGACCGAGATCGAAGGCCAGGATGAAACGCTCTACACCTTTAACCATCCCGGCGATTACGGCTTCACCATCCGACAGACCCTGGAGTGCATCGAGGATGTCTCGCACACCTTGCGGGTGGACGCGGTCGAGGTGACGCATCACGGGTTCTACACCCCGGATTATGACTGCGCCATGATCCCGTATCCCAAGGTGGCCACCGACGATTCCCACACCGCCCAGGCCTGCGGGAGGGCGTGGGTCGAGCTCGATTGCGAGCGCTCCAAGGACGATATTATCCGCGCCATCAAGCGCGGGGAGGCCAAGCCCTGCTATGTCAGGGGAAGCTCGAATAAATCTGCGATAGTAATTGCCTGAAGCATTCGTGCCAGGGCGTGAATAATACTGAGAGAAGGAGGATATCTACCGATGAGAAGGGTTGCAATCTGTGCTGTGGCCCAGCACAAAATTGAGCCGGATATCTGGTACAAGAGGTTCCAGAGCATGCTGCTGGACATCCTCGAAGATATTCAGGCCCAGACCGGTTTTACGTTTGATGAGGAGAAAGGTGTCCATGATATTATCTCGAATTCTGACGACTTCTACGATGCGCGCACCATCTCCAACAATGGCATGACCGACGTGCTCGGCGGGCATTACCGTGGCGAAGAGAAGATGGCCCAGGAAGGCCTCAACGGCCTTGGATACGCCATGGCCTGTATCCAGTCCGGCCATGACGATGTCATTTATATGGCGGCGCATTGCAAAGAATCCCAGCCTGAGAGCCGCAACATGATCGCGAACCTCTCGTACGATCCGTTCTACTGCCGCGCGGTCGGCCTCGACTTCCTGAGCGCGGCGGCGCTTCAGGCCCGCGCCTATGCCGAGAAGTCCCAGATCACGGAGGAGCAGCTCGCCAAGGTCGTGGTGCGGGCCCGGCAATGGGCGGCCCGCAACCCCTATGCCATGGACGGCAAGCTGCTTGACGTGGGTGATGTCATGTATTCGCCCATGCTCTGCGACCCGATCCGCACCCTGCACGCCTATCCTGTCTCGGACGGCGCGGTGGGCATGCTCCTGTGCGCTGAGGAGCGCGCGCATGAGTTCACGAACAATCCGGTCTTCATTACCGGTTTCGGCAATTGCATGGATAGCTACTTCATGGGTGACCGTGACCTGGCCAGCAACTTTGCGCTCAAGAAGGCCGCTGAGCGCGCCTACAAGCGGGCGGGTATCAAGAACCCCAGGAAGGCCGTCAACTGCGTGGAGCTCTCCGACCGCTACGCCTACCAGCAGCCGATGTGGCTGGAAGGCTTGGGCCTGGCAGATGAGGGCAAGGGCGGTCAGTTTATCGATGAGTTCGGACCGGCCAAGTACAATGTGAACCTCTCCGGCGGTCACTTGGCCGGCCGGCCGACGATCTGTGGCGGACTCTATGCAGCGGCCCAGGCGGCCCTGCAGCTCATGGGCAAGGCGGGAGAACACCAGGCCGCTGATGTGAGCTGTGCCGTGGTTCAGAGCACGATGGGTGGCGCGGGACAGTTCCAGACCGTCGTTGTTCTGGAGAAATAGGAGGTCTTATCATGGCAAAGAAGAAAAATCATACGGCAATCGTGGGCATCGGACAGACCGAATATTCAAGCCACAAGGAGTATCAGAACCAGGCCGAGATGGTCAATGAGGCGGTACGCGCCGCCCTGGCCGACGCCCATATGACCCTGGACGATATCGATTGCGTCGTGCACGGCAATATGGAGCTCTTCGAGATGACGCATCAGCCCGACTTGTGGCACACGTTGGGCACCGGCGCCTTCGGCAAGGAAGAGTACCGCATCACCACAGGCGGCACCGTGGGGGCAACGCTGGTCTGCGCGGCCGACAACCTCGTTTCGTCGGGCATGTACGACGTGGTCATGGCCATCGGGTTGGAGAAACTGCAGGAGGGAAATACCACCGGCGGCATCACCAACATGGCCGATCCATTGTGGTTCCGCCACCTGCAGACCGGCGCCTTGACCGCCACCACAGCCACCATGATGATTCAGGAGTTCGGCGAGGAGCGCGCCAAGAAGGCCGCCATGAAGTACCGCATCATGATGGACAAGCATGCCTGCCTCAATCCGCGTGCCCACCGGCGATTCGGACTTGAGTACGAGCAGGCCGACGAGCTCATGAACACCTCGCCCAAGCTGGTCGGGGAGCTCAGGCTTATCCATATGTGCTCGCAGTCGGACGGTTGCTGCGTCATGATCTTCACCAATGAGAAAAAGGCCAGGCAGTATACCGACAAGCCGGTCTGGATCCGCGACCATATCACCGTGCACCGCGAAGAGAGCTTCAACTGTTTCGGTTTCGAGCGTCCGCCCATGACGCACCGTGTTGCAGCCGAGCGGCTCTTCAAGCGCAACAAGATCAAGAATCCGCTGGAGTACTTCGATGTCTTCGAGATGTACGATCCGTCGGCCTGGTGGGGGCTGGACTGGCTGCGCGAATTCTTCTCGCTCAAGGGCGACGAGCATATCAAGATGCTGGAGAACGGCGACTGGGACCTGGACGGCAAGCTCCCGATCAACCCATCGGGCGGCGTGACGGCCTCCAACCCGATCGGCGCCACGGCCATGTGCCGCCCGGCCGAGGCGGCCTTGCAGATCCGCGGCGATGCCGGCCCGCAACAGCTCAAGCGCGAGGTCAAGCATGCCCTGGCCAGCGGCTTCGGCGGGACCATGTGGACGGTGCTCATCATGCTCGAAAAAGATTTGAACTGGTAGGAGGTCAGGACAATGGCAGAATACTTTGGATCTAAAGTGGAGGATATCTTCAACACCATGCCCGAGCGGTTCCTGCCCGAGGGCGTCAAGGGTGTTGATGTCGTTATCGGATACGATATCACCGGCGAGGGCGGCGGCAAATGGTTCATCACCATCAAGGACGCTACCCTGAAGGTCGAGAAGGTTGACGCGCTTCCCAAGTGCTCGGTTACGATCAACACCGACGCGGAAGGTTTCGTGGGCGGCGCTTTAGGCAAGATCGACACCGGTGAGGCCTTCAGTTCCGGCAGGCTGAAGGTGGCCGGCGATGTCACGGCGCTGTTGAATGTGCTTCCCAAGGCCTTCACGCCGTTCAAACCGGTCGTGCGTGCCAAGGCTATCGTCGAGAGCATGCCCGAGCGCTTCCGGGCCGACAAGGCCGAGGGCCAGAACCTCAAGATCGGCTACGACCTCTCCGGTCCTGAAGGCGGCGCGTGGACCGTGGTGATCAAGGACCAGACCTGCACGCTCAAGGAAGGGCTCGATGCCGATGCCACCGTGACCATGCGCATGTCGGCCGAGACCTTCGTAGGGCTCAATACCGGCAAGATCGACCCCGGGGCCGCTTTCGGAGGCGGCCAGGTGAAGATCGACGGCGACATGATGGCCGCCGGCGCCACGGCGAAACTGTTCTCCAAGTTTGTCGCAGACGGTGGCGAGGAGAAGAAGGGTGAAGAACTCATCAGTCTGAAATTCCTGCCCAAGATCCGCCAGCGCTTTGCCTCGGGTACACACCTGGGCATGTGGTTCCACGGACTCAAGAACAAGATCATCTATTCCTCAAAATGCCCGGTGTGCGGACGCACCCAGATCCCGCCGCGCGAGGTCTGCGCCGTCTGCCGCGTGCGCTGCCCCGAGTTTGTCGAGGTCGGCCCCAAGGCAACGGTTACCATGATCGACACCGCTTACTACGCCAGCCCGGATCCCTTGACCGGCCACGTGCGCCAGACCCCCTATGCCGCACTGTTCATGGTTATGGACGGGTCAACGCCGGGTGAAAGCTTTTCGCATGAGCTCAACCCCAAGGATATCGACCGCATAAAACCCGGCATGAGGGTCAGACCGGTGTGGAACGAGGTCCGGACCGGCGGGTTCGGCGATCTGCTGTATTTTGAGATTGACGATTAAAGGAGGCAAAAGACCATGAGTGCAAACCCAAAGTATAATGTAGATCTGACCCATTGCTTCGTGGAGGAGGGCAGCCTGTCGCTTCCCGTTCAGGCCTTTGCGGGGCGCGTGGGGTCGAAATTCATCATCAGCCTGCGCGATCAGAACAAGATCCTGGGCGTGAAGTGTCCCACGTGCAACAAGGTGTACTGCCCGCCGCGCGAATACTGCGAAAAGGACCTGACCAAGCTCGATGAGAACTGGGTCGAGCTGTCCAACGAGGGCACCATTACCAATTTCACGATCGTGAACTACAATGATAGGCACCTGCCTCGCAAGGCACCGTATTGCCTGGCCATGATCAAGGTCGACGGCGCCGATTCACCCTTCGCCCATATCGTCGAGGGCGTGGAGGTCGAGCAGGTAAAGATCAGGATGCGCGTCAAGGCGGTCTATGCCAAGGAGACCACCAACACCATCCTTGATATCAATCACTTTGAGCCTGTCTAGGGCATAAATGAATAAGGAGGATTTTATGGCTGATAAATCAAAGGTTATTATCTGTGCGGCCCTGGCAGGGGCAGGGACCTTCAAGAACCAGAACCCGGCGGTTCCCTATACGCCGCAGGAGTTCGCCGACGAGGCCGAGAAGTGCTACAAGGCCGGCGCCGCCATGGTGCATGTGCATGCCCGCCAGGAAGACGGTATGCCGACGCACGACCATGCGCTCATCAAGGCCACGCACGATGCCATCAAGGATCGCTGCCCGAACCTGATCGTGAACCTGAGCACGGCCGTGGGCATGGGCAAAACCCCGGAACAGCGCATCAGCCAGCTCATCTACGTCAAGCCCGAGATGGGCTCGCTCAATACCAACACCATGAACTTCTCGATCGTGGACCGCAAGACCGGCGCCATCTTCGTGGATTATATCTTCGAGAACACCTTCACGATGCTGCAGGACTTCGGCAAGGCCTTTGAGGAAAACAAGGTCAAGCCCGAGATCGAGGTCTACGATATGGGCGGGCTTGACAATACCCTTCTGATCATGAAGCAGGGGTTCTTCTCCCAGCCCATGAACTTCAACTTCGTCTGGGGCGTGGCCGGCGGTCAGGCCTTCCGTCCGGACGCGTTCATTGCGATGAAGAATGCCCTGCCGGCAGGCGCCAACTTCACCTCCTGCGGCGTGGGCACCGACCAGTACCCGGCCATCACCATGAGCTGCCTGCTGGGCGGCCATATGCGCGTCGGTCTGGAGGACAACACCAGGCTTCCCAACGGTGAACTGGCCAAGGGCAGCTATGAGCAGGTGGAGGTGGCGGTCAAGATCGCGGCGTGCCTCGGACGGGAACCGGCGACCCCCGACGAGGCCCGCGAGATCATGGGGTTCCAGAAGCGATAGTTGTTGCGTGCGGGCCGGCCCTTGCCGGGCCGGCCCTTTGATGAAAATTGATTGTTTCAAAGGAGGTAGTTCGATGAATCAGAATTTGGGCCAGATCTTCAGGTCGCAGGCAAGAAGGTTCGGTAAGCGTCTGGCAATCGAAAAGCGTCTGAACGGCGTATGGCAGGGCATGTCCTGGGAAGAGTACTACGAGAACGCCAAGCAGGTCGGTCTGGGACTGTACAGCCTCGGGGTGAAAAAGGGCGATCGAGTTTCTATCCTGAGTTCCAACCGTCTGGAGTGGGTATGCGCCGATATGGGCATCCTGGGCATTGGAGCCGTGACGATCCCCATCTACCCCACCGTGCCGGCCAGCGAGGTCGGTTACATCAACAGCAATTCGGACGCCCTTGTGTATATCGCCGAGGACAAGTCGGCCGTGAAGAGAGGTCTAGAGACGCTCAAGGAATGCCCCATGCTCAAGAAGATCGTGGTGATCGATACCAAGGGCGTGGACATGGCCAACGACACACTCATGAGCTTCGATGAACTCAAGAAGCTCGGCCGGGACCTCGATGCCAAGGAACCGGGGCTGTTCGAAAAACTGACCGACGCCGTGGTCGTCGACGACCTGGCCACCTTTGTCTATACGTCCGGCACCACCGGACATCCCAAGGGCGCCATGATCACGCACAAGAACGTTCTGGCCGTGATATC
>JAKQBR010000184.1 GCA_029574005.1 Deltaproteobacteria bacterium
TATATCAATACCTAAGGCAATTTTACGCATTGAAAATCTGAACTGAACCTGTAGACACACGACCTTTTTGGCCTGTTCCCGCAAGTGCCCTTCTATACTCGCTTTACAGCTATGTGATTACTTACCCGTCCCAAACGCAAGCCAGAGTGCAGCAATCCTTTTGGTGCTGTCAGCATGTTCCTTATCATGTCACCCCACCCGTTAGCCTTTCGTGACGTTGAACAAGAAATATGGTATAGAGATTTAAGAGGTGGTCATATGACAAAAATCCAGAAACTGGAGCAAGAGATACAGAACCTCAGTCGTGAAGAGCTGGCTTCCTTCAGAGACTGGTTTAGGAAATTTGACTCTGATGAATGGGACTGTCAGATCGAAAAAGATATCAATATGGGCAGGCTTGATTCATTGGCAGAAGAGGCTTTGGCGGCGCATAAAGCCGGAAAGTCGAAAGAGATTTGAAGCATTTCGCTTCACCATCGTTTTGGGACTGTTATCATCAACTGCCGGCTAATATTAGAGAACAAGCGGACCATTGCTACCAGGTCCTTAAAACCACTCCCCATCATCCATCCCTTCACTTTAAAAGAATAGGTAAATATCGTTCGGTAAGAATTGGAATAGCATACCGTGCACTTGCAATTGAGATCACGGATGGACTTCTGTGGTTCTGGATAGGAACTCATTCTGATTACGATAAACTTTTATAACGGATTGTGTAGAGGGCTTATAAGCGTATATCCTATAGGACTAGCGCGCACCTGCGGCGTCGATGTCCTTGAGCTGGCCCATGATGGCCCGGTAGCGCTCCTCGGTGATGGGGTAGAAGGTGAGCGTCACGGCCGCCAGGACAAAGAGTACCGCCGGGATGGGGCCCAGGAAGAGACGGATGCCCAGAGAGGCGGTCTCGGTCTGCGGCATGGCATTGGCCACGTAGCCCATGGTGCTCAGGACCCAGCCCATGATCTGGGCCGCCAGGGCCTGGCCCAGCTTGAAGCCCCAGGTCCAGAGTCCGTAATAGGCCCCCTCTTGGCGCTGGCCGGTGTTCAGGTAGTCGTACTCGATCGTGTCGGGCACGATGGCGTACGGCATGGCATAGGTGAAGCCTAGACCGATGCCCATGATGAACACCATGACCATGGTGAAGCCCACGGGCTGCTCATGCCCGAAGCCGAAGAGGACCATGACGGCCACGGCCATGATCAGCATGCCGCCGGCATAGACCGGCGTCTTGCCCACGCGCCGGGCGATCAGCACGCTGATGGGGATGGCGAGCATGGCCGTCAGGATCAGGATGACGAGCGATCGGGTCGTCATGTCCTCGGCCGCCAGGATATACTTGAAGTAGTAGATGGCGCTGGCGCTCACGATCGTGATGGCCATCACATGGAGGACATAGGTGGCCAGGATGATGAGGTAGGGCGTGTTCTTGATGACCTTACCGAAGGTGGCCGGGAAGTTTGCGCTCGGCGTCGGCGCCTGCGTCTTGATCTCGGGGACGCTAACGGCCGTGATCATGGTGGCGAGCAGCATGACGCCGCCGAAACTCAAGCCCATGACCAGGTAGCCGATGCTCTTGTCCGCGAACAGCCCGACAATGGTCAGGGCCGCCCAGGCCCCGATCAGGGTGCCGAAGACCGCGAAGCTGAAGCGGTAGCCGTTCAAGCTGGTGCGCTCATGGAAATCGTTTGTCAGCTCGGGCGTCATGGCGCAATAGGGGATGTTGACGGTCGAATAGGCCGTGGACAGGATGATGTAGCTGATCAAGGTCGTGAGGAAAAGGAAGGTCTGCCGCTCGGCCGGGATAAACCCGTCTCCGGCCAGCAGGGCCGGGTTGGTGAACATCAGCACCATGGACAGGCCCAGCGGCACGGCCCCGATGATGAGATAGGGGTGGCGGCGCCCCCAGCGGCTCGACGTTCTATCCGAGAGATAGCCGATCACGGGGTCGTAGAAGGCGTCCCAGACGCGGCCGATGAAGAGCGCCGTGCCGGCCCAGGCGGCCGACAGGCCGACCGTGTCGGTCAGGTAGTGCATGAGCATGAAGGCCGTGGCGGTATAGAAGAGGTTGCCGCCGAAATCGCACACCCCGTAGCCCAGCTTGATCCCGATCGAGAGCCTCTGCCCCGCCATGCGCCAAACCCTCTCCGTGAGACAATCCGCCCCCGTTTCCTTGACCGTTCTCCGGTGTAGGTGCTCCCTTGAGGCGCCGATCAGGGAGGCGGACATCACTGGTAAACATAATACCTCCCTCAGACAATGAATCAAGGGAGCTTCGATGCCTTGGCAAGGCCTGTCTTCAGGTCAGTCCGACAAGAGCGGCGCTCAAATCCCACAGCCGACGCCCCAGGCTTTCATGCCTGGCTATCGGGAAGGTGGGGAAGCGCCGGCACTGGTTGAAGAAAAGACCACTTACGTCCGTGAGCTCCGGCGCCGTGGCCAGGTAAATCGGCCCGCGGGCCCCGGCCGCCGGGGTTTTCATGAACACCTTCAGCAGCTTCAGGAGCGCGCCCTTGAGGTCGGGGGTCTGTGCAAGGTTGGTGCGGATGACGCCCGGATGCAGGGCATTGACCGTAACCCCGGTGCCTTCGAGCCTGCGCGCCAACTCGCGGGTGAAGTAGACCCCGCAGAGCTTGCTGGTGGGGTAGGTCCGCAGGCGGCTGAAGTCGAGGCCCCTCGGCGTGCGCTCGGGGTCGAAGCGGCCGAAGATGTACAGCCCGGCGTTGACGTTGACCACCCGGCTGGGCGCGCTTTGCATCAGCCGCTCCAGCAGGAGGTGCGTCAGCAGGAACGGGGCCAGGTGGTTGACAAAGAAGGTCATCTCAATGCCGTCGGCATTGAGCGAACGCTCCAACGGCCAGATCCCGGCATTGTTGATCAGGGCCCCGATGCGTGGGGCACGATTGAGGATCTGTTCTCCCGCTAAGCGCACGCCCATCCGGGAGGACAGATCGCCGATCAACAGCTCCACCGAGCTGCTGCCGGTCAAGGCGCGGATCTCCTCACAGGCGGCGCGGCCGCGGCCCTTGTCCCGGCAGACCATGACGACCCGCAGGCCCCTTTGCGCCAAGCCCAAGGCCGTGGCCTTGCCGATCCCGGAATTGGCGCCGGTCACGATATAGGACGATACCTGGTCTCCATCCCTCATTGGCCCTCTTCGCTGCCCCACCGATTTTTTCTTAAGACTTAACACTTAAAACTTGAAAACTATCATGTATCATTGATCGTTCGGCTCGCGCAGATACGTATCGACGTGCTCGATCTCGGGCAGCCCGCGCTCCGGCTGCGGTCCGCCCAGGTCCTTGAGGCGCGTGGCCGACGGCAGGACGCGCGCCTCCCAGGAGCTGAGCATCTTGTTGTAGGCCTCGGTGGCCTTCTGCAAGCCGGTGCGCACGCCCCTCATATGCTCGGCGAAGACCTTGAGGCGGTCGAAGAGCTGCGAACCCTCCTGCCAGATCAGCCGGGCGTTTTCGCTCACCTGCTGCTGCTGCCAGCTCAGGGCCACGGTGCGTAAGAGCGCGATCAACGTCGTGGGCGTGGCCAGGATCACGCGGTGCTCCATGCCGTCCTCGATCAGGGTGCGGTCCATTTCCAGGGCCGCGCTGAAAAAGGATTCGCCGGGCAGGAACAGCACCACGAAGTCAGGGCTCTGCGGCAATTGTTTCCAGTAGTCCTTGGAGCCCAGCATCTGCATGTGGCTCCTGACCATCTGGGCATGCCTTTTCATCAGCGGCGCGCGGTCCTCTTCGTCCGTGGCCGCGCAGACGTCCATAAAGGCGTCCAGCGGCACCTTGGAGTCCACCGCGATGGTGCGGCCCTGGGGCAGCGCGACCACCAGGTCGGGACGCCGGCGGCCTTCTTCGGTGGCCATGGAGGGCTGCTCGATAAAGTCACAGTGAGGCGACATGCCCGCTATCTCCACCACGCGTCTGAGCGTCACCTCGCCCCAGCGGCCCTTGACCTGGGGGCGCTTCAAGGCCGTGGAGAGCGAGCGTGTCTGTTCCTGGAGCTGGGCATTGGCCTTGGCGAGCTCTTCGAGGTAGGTCCTCAAGCCGCCGTAGTCCGACTGGCGCGATTTCTCCATCTCGCGGATCTGGGCCTCGTAGCGGGCCAGGGTCTCCTGCAATGGGCGGATCAGGCCGTCGATGGCCTCCTGGCGCTTGCCCAGCTCGCCCTTGGACTGCTCGACAATGCCTTCCAGGGTCTTGGAGGCGAGCTCCAGAAAAAGCCGGTTGTTCTGCTGAAGCGCATCGGCCGAGAGGGCCCCGAAGCTCTCGCTCAAGCGCATGCGCGCCTCGTCCAGGAGCCCCTGCTGCGCCGCCAGCGCGGTCTGGGCCTCCTCCAGGCGGGTCTGGCTGCGGGTGTGTTCCATGCGCTCCTGCTCGATCCGGGAGCGCAGGTCCGCGGCCTGCGTTTCCAGGAGCTCGTTCCTCTCCTTGAGGTCCTTGAGGGTGTCCGCGGTATGCAGGGCCTGGCCCTTGAGCTCGGCCACTTTCGGCCTCATGAGCAGCCAGCCCAGGATGAGCCCGGCCAGAAAGGCGGCGGCTAGGTATGCGTACAGCATGCGTACTCCTCACGCGTGGGATGGACGCTCTTATACCACACAATGCGCGATCACCCAATGCCCTTGCCCTGAACGGCATTGTTGTATATGTGGTCGGTATGCACAGACGCCTTCTCTGCCCCTTGTTCGCGATGGTGCTCTGCTGGCCTGTCCTGCTGGCGGCCGGGCCGCCGGCGCCGCTGCGCATCGTCTCGCTCTCGCCGGCCGTTACCAGCGAGATCCATGACCTCGGCCAGGCGCACCGGCTGGTGGGCGTTACGCGCTACTGCCCGAATCCGGACGCCACGGCGGTGGTCGGCACCTTGACCGAGATCAATATCGAGCGCGTCCTCACGCTCAAGCCCGATCTCGTGGTGGCCGCAAAGGACTGCAACCGCCGCAAGGATATCGAAAAATTGAAGAGGCTGGGCATGCGCGTGGAGGTCTTCGAGGGCTGCGAGGACTTCGAGTGCATGTGCCGCGAGTTCATCCGCTTGGGCCGTCTCCTGGGCAGAGAGCAGGCGGCTGTGCGCATGGTCGAAGGGGTGCGCTCGGATGTGCGCGCGCTTGAGGCCGGGCTGCCGCGGCGCGCCTTGAAGGTCTTCTGGCAGGTGGGAGCAAGCCCGATCGTGACCGCGAACGGCCAAACCTTTGCCGGGGAGATCCTGAGGCGCACGGGTTGCGTGAACATCTTCGCTGACGTTTCGGCCAAGTACCCGCGCGTGAACTTAGAAGAGGTCATGGTCAGGAACCCGGAGGCGATCATCATCGCCGCCGGCATGGGCGAGGGTCAGGACCCATGGAAAGGCCTTTCGCAGATCGCGGCGGTGCGGAACGGCCGGGTATACCGCATACCGGCCGAAAAGCTCTGCCAGCCGACCCCGCGTAAATTCCTGGAGGCCTGCCGCATCGTGGCCGGTGTGCTGTATCCGGAGCGGCGCTCATGAAGAAGATCCCGTTCTTCGGTTTGCTGCTCATGCTCCTGGCCTTCGTGGCGGCGGCCGGCATCGGGCTCGGCGGGACGTATCTGCCGCTGGAAGACATCCTGCGGGCGCTGTCCCATCCCCGGGAACGGGATATCTGCGGCACCCTCATCTGGGAGGTGCGCCTGCCGCGCGTGCTCATGGCCATGGTGATCGGCGCAGGTCTGGCCGGGTGCGGGGTGGTGCTGCAGGCTATTTTGCGCAACCCCCTGGCCGAACCGTATACCTTGGGTGTCTCGGGCGGCGGCGCCTTGGGGGCAGTGATCGCGCTCATCCTGGGGCTCTCGGGCCTGCCCATGGCCGCGTTGTGCTTCGCCGGATGCTGCCTGAGCATGCTCCTGGTCCTGGGGCTGGCGGCCTTGAAAGGCTTCTCGAACACCATGCTGATCCTAAGCGGCGTGATCTTGAGCTTCCTGTTTTCGTCCGTGATGATGCTGGTGCTGTCCCTTTCCAGCGCGCGCGACGTGCACGCCTCGGTCATGTGGCTGATGGGCAACCTCGGGTCCGTGCAGGGACCGGAGATGAGGCTCGTGGTCTTCGGGGTCCTGCCCGTGCTGATCGTGCCGGCGGCCATGGCAAGGGACTTGAACGTGTTGAGCCTGGGCGATGAGCAGGCCCAGCACCTGGGCATGGATGTCGCTCGGACCAAGGCCGTCCTGCTGATCGCGGCCGCTCTGGTGACCGGGATGTGCGTGGCCGTTTCCGGCATCGTCAGCTTTGTCGGCCTGGTCGTGCCGCATACCATGCGCCGGCTCGTCGGGCCCGATCATCATGTGCTCCTGCCGGCCTCGCTCATCGGCGGGGCGACCCTGCTCGTCCTGTCCGACACCCTGGCCCAGTTCCTGATCCGCCCCCTGGAGCTCCCGGTGGGGGTGGTCACCGGCATCCTGGGAGGGGTGTTCTTCCTGGGCCTGCTCCTGAAACAGGGCGAGGTGGCCTGATGCCCCCCGTCCTGGCCATGGTACATGCCCGTACCGGGTATGAAAAGACCGCCGTCATCGACGATATCTCCCTCGCGGCGGCACCCGGCGAGATCCTCGGCATCATCGGCCCCAACGGCGCCGGCAAGTCGACCGTGTTCAAGGCCTTGAGCCGCGTATTGCCGCTGTGGCACGGATCGGTGCAGTGGAGGGGGAAAGATATCAGGCGGTTGACGCGCCGCGAGCTGGCGCGCCATATGGCCGCCATACCGCAGTTTCTCATGCCCTTTCCCTACAGCGTGGAGGAGTTCGTGCGCATGGGGCGCTACCCGCACCGGGGCAGGTTCGCCCCCCTGACGTCTGAAGACCGGCGCATCGTGGGGGACGTCATGGAGCTGATGGAACTGTCGGCGCTCGGCCACAAGCGGATCAGCGCGCTTTCGGGCGGCGAGATGCAGCGGGTGTGCCTTGCCCAGGCGTTGGCCCAGCAGCCCGAGCTCCTGCTCATGGACGAGCCCACCGCGCACCTCGATATCGGCAACCAGGTGCGGATCATGGACATCGTCAAGGGTTTGACCCGCACGCGCGGCCTGACGGCCGTGGTTATCCTGCACGACCTCAACCTGGCTTCCGTGTATTGCGACACCCTGGCGCTCCTGCACTCAGGAAGGATGCATTGCCTGGGAAGACCGGAGGAGGTGCTGAAGCGCGAGCATATCGAGGCGGTGTACCAGGTACGGGTGGAGGTGCGGCCCGACCCGGTCACGCAGCGGCCGCACCTGTTCTTGAGGCCGCCCGAGCCTTAGACCGGGATGATCTTCAGGACCTCGTATTCGCGCTCGCCGTTGGGGGTCTTGACCACGGCGGTGTCGCCCAGCTTCTTGCCGATCAGGGCCTTGGCGATGGGCGAGGCGATCGATATCAGGCCCTTGTTCAGGTCGGACTCGTCCACGCCCACGATCTGGTAGGTGATCTCTTCGCCGCTGTCGATATTGGACAAGACAAACTTCGAGCCGAACACGATGCGGTCGTCCGGCAGGCGCGAGGTGTCGATGATCTCGGCCGTGGCGATCTTGGTCTCCAGTTCCTGGATACGGGTCTCGATAAAGGACTGGCGTTCCTTGGCATAGATATATTCGGCGTTCTCGGACAGATCGCCGTGGCCGCGCGCCTCTTCGATGGCGGCGATGATCTTGGGACGCTCGTGTTTCTTGATATGCGCCAGCTCGTCACGCAAAGCATCGTACCCGGCCTTGGTTATGGGTGTGCGTACCATGTGTTTGCCTCCACGTCATGAAAGAAAAATACCGGCAGCCGTAAACAGGAGCTACCAGTATCGCACTACCCAATACCCACATGAGTCCCGGTTGTCAAGCACACATTTGCGGCGGCGCTCCCGCGCGCGGGGCCTGGAGAGCGGGGATGCGCCGCTATTTGTTGTTGCCGAGCATGTCGACGGGCCAGAGCACGGTCATCGTGGTCTCCTGTCCGGCGTGGTTGCCGTCCTCGGACCAGAGGGTGTCGGTGCACAGCTCGTTCTTGAGCTGCTCATCGGGCAGCGGCATGATCTCGTAGCCCATCTCGATCAGGATGACGTCCAGGGAATTGAGCAGCAGTTCGCCCTCCACCCAGGGGGTGTCGAGCGGGCAGGTGAAGTAGAGCGCCGACTTGTCGCTGTCCTGCATGGGCCCGAACCAGAGCACGGCGTCGATGAGCGGGTCGCCCTGTTCGAGGATATCCTTGCGGCCCAGCGCCAGGACGGTGTCGTCCACCAGGCAGTACCAGTAGCCCGAATCCATGCACCAGTCCCTGATCGCGCCCACGATGTCGTGCGGCATGGGATCGGCGTCAGCCATGAGGTAATCCGGGATGCCGAAGGTCCACTCCCGGCCCTCATCGATCTGGAAGATCACGAGATCGATATCGTCCTTAACGCGCCCCACGGCCGTCATCCTTCGCCAGCGTCATAGCGTTCTCCCCGGTTAGCCCCCGCAGTATTGTTCGTCCAGGTGGGCCTGTCCTGTCTCGGTTGCTTGTTGCACCTTATCGTCCCGGAAGGGCGGCTTGTCAATAGACTTCAGCGGCCTAAGAGGCCTGGCTTCGGCTCGTCGGCGAGGGGCTCGGTCAGCCTGCCGGTGGCGGCGTCGATGTGCACCCGCCGGGTCCTGCCGCCCGCCACCGTGGTGACCTGATACGTCAGGGTGTCGCCGTCTTCTCTGGTCCTGGCCTGGACGGCCTTGCCGCCGGTCTTTCCCTCGGCCAGGACGACGGCCTGGCCCAGGGTTATCGTGGCCCGGGCCAGCCGCCCGGATCTCACCAGGGTGTTTTTCCGCCAGTGATTGAACCAATCGGGGCTTTTCTGGAGGACCATGCCGGTGGCGACATCCACGAAATAGACCGTACAGACCTGGTCCTGAACGGTCAGGAGTCCGTAGACCAGGGGGCCTTTGAGAAGCGGGATCGGCTTGATGAGCGGATCGGTATCGACGTTCAGGACGCGTCCGCCCGTTGCCGACTCGATGTTCCTGATGGCCTGGGCCATGCTGACGTCCGGGGGTTCAAGCGGTTGTGTCCCGGTCAGCCGGAGATTACCCTGATCGCCGCCCCAGGAGGGCAGCGCCATGCTTGCCAACAACAGGGCCGGGACTATGACCGCTAGGCGCACCCCGTGCGATGCCTCCATGGCTGCGCGCTTCAGCATGGCCCTGCGGCTCCCCCTTTCGATGTCGATGGAGCCTCCATGAATGCGAGGCCCCGGCAAGAGGAACGCATGATGAGCGTGGACCGTGTAGTCATCTTCTCTATCCGTCTATACCGTTACAGCTTGCCCGAAGATTACAGGATCATTACGATCTTGAAAGGTTGGCCTCGATGCTGGCGTCCCCGCCCGCGGACCCCATGGGGCGGGCAAAAAAAAGAGCAGGCCATCGGGCGGCCTGCCAAAGGGTTTACGGGGAATTGTGGAAATCCATGGTGTGGTGGGATTTCCTGCCGCGATCATAGACGACCTTAGGTTGCGGCAAGATTGCACGGGCATTACCATTTTGAAAGGTTGCCGGAAGACTGAAGGGGATATCCCTCATTCCTTCGCGCGTAATTCGCGCGGCAGGCTGAAGGTGAAGACCGCGCCGCCCTCAGGGGCATTCCATACCTCGATCGTGCCGCCATGGGCCTCCGCGATGGCCTTGACCAGGCATAAGCCCAGGCCGAGGCCGCGTTGGGAGCGGCTCTTGTCGCCGCGGTATAACCGGTCGAAGATGCGGGGGATCTCGGTCTCCGGAATGCCCGGGCCGGAGTCCCGCACCGTGATGCGCACGGTATCGGCGTCATCCCAGGCCTCGACCATGATACGGCCGCCCTCGGGGGTGTATTTCACGGCGTTGTCCACCAGATTTGACAGGGCCTGGCGCAGGCGCCCGGCATCGGCATCGACGCGGAGGTCCGGCGGCACCGTGGTTTCCAGGGTCAGCCCTTTTTCCTCCGCGCTGTACAGGTAGAGGTCGTAGATGGACGCGATGAGGTCGCCGACATTGACCGGCTTGACGTTAAGCTGCATGACGCCGGTCTCGGCCTCCGAGATGTCCATCAGGGTCGTGAGCATGTTCATGATCTGCTGCGATTCCTCGGCGCAGTCCAGCAGGGCCTCCCGCAGGCGGTCGGTGTCCGCCTCGGCCTGCATGGCGGCTTCGATGGAGGCCCGCATGCGCGTCAGCGGGGTCCTCAAGTCATGGGCGACATTGTCCAGGGCCTCGCGCATGCCGTTCATCAGGGTGGCGATCCAGTCCAGCATGGCGTTGAACTGCTGTGCGAGCTCGCGCAGTTCATCGTCGGTCTCGCCTAAGGGGACGCGGGCGTCCATGCGGCCTGAACGCACGCTCTTGGTCGCGAGCGTCAGATCGTGCACCGGCTTCAAGGCGCGACGGGCCACAAAGGTGCCGACCATGATCCCGAACAGGATGATGGGGCCGATGATGAACAGGAAGATCCCCTGGTACGATTCCAGGTACACCCGGCGCACATGCGTGGAATACCCTACCTGCAGGATCGTGCCGTCGCGCAGCAGCCGTCCGGCGATGACAAGGGAATCGCGCGGGGAGAGGGCGCGTGTCACCTGGGGGTGCTTTAGCGTCACCCACTCGCCCTCCACGAAAGGCAACGGCTGACGGGACAGCTGCGGGGGCATGGGGTTCCACCCCTGCGGCAGGGTCAGGGACAGGACCTTGCCCTGCGGCTCCGCCACGCGCACAAAAAATCCGGTGCGCTCGTTCTGCGCCTGGGTGCGTTTCAGCTCCTCCACCAGGCTCGCGATGCCGCTGCCCTCGGCGATGGTGGTGTAGGACTTGATCTTTTCCGAGACGATCTGGTGGTCCTTGTTGGTGATGGTGAGCAGGAGCTGGATATAGCCGAGGCCGAAGAGGATCAGGGAGGTGGCCACGAAGAGCAGGGTGTAGACAACCGTCAGCCGGAAGACCGTGCTGCTGCGTCGGTTCTTAAGAAGGCTTGAGAACATACCCCACACCGCGCAGCGTGTGCACCAGCTTGGTGGAGAAATCCCGGTCGATCTTGCCGCGCAGACGGCACACCAGGACATCAACGGCATTGGTCTGGGGATCGAAATCATAGCCCCAGACATGCTCCAAGATGGCGGTCTTCGATACGACCTTGCCGGCGTTCACCATCATGAAATGGAGCAGCTCGAACTCCTTGGGCATGAGCTCGATCTCCAGATCGCCTCGCGTGACCGCGCGGGTCAGCAGGTCCAGCTTCAAGTCGCCGACGCACAGCTGTGTCGGTTCCGTGCTGTCGCTGGCACGGCGGATCAGGGCCTGCACCCGCGCCAGGAGCTCGGAGAAGGAAAAGGGTTTGGTCAGGTAGTCGTCCGCGCCGGTCTGGAGGCCCTTGATGCGGTCATCCACCGAGCGCTTGGCGCTCAGCACCAAAACCGGTGTCTTGACGCGGGCCTCGCGCATCCTTTGGATGATGGAGAGGCCGTCCATGCCGGGCAGCATGATATCGAACACCGCCGCGTCGTAGGGCTCACTCAGGGCCAGATGCAGCCCGTCGATGCCGTTGTCGGCGCGGTCGACGGCGAAGCCCGCTTCGCTCATGCCCCGGCCGACGAAGTCGGCGATCTTGCGATCGTCCTCAACCAGCAAAAGACGCATGCTCCGTTTCCTTTTCAAGCCCCGGGGATAAAGGGGCGGGTGTCTTATGCCGGTTTACAATGTTTGCCGGTGTCCCATCAAGCACATAATACGCGCGCGTGCTCGGGGTAGCATGCGGGCTGCGGGGCGTGTGAGATGGGGCGCGGCCTCACGGAAGGAGCTGCGAAGGCCTGCACCAGATCATACAAGGATGCGGCGGTGGTAACCAGAATCCCGATGCCGAGCGAGCAGAGCAACTTCTTCATTTTCTCACCTGCCTGATTTTTTCCTTGCATCCTACACCCGTGGAGCTTTCACGAACCTTTCCGCTCCATTACGGATTTGAAAGGTTGGCGGTCCGCGTCGGTTCAAAAGGCCTTGACCATACCCCCGCGAGGTAATAAAGACGTGCCCATGATCGAGCACTTCAAACACACCTTGACGCATGCCTGCGGGGTAGGGCGGGGCGATTCGATCCTCGTCTGCTGTTCGGGCGGGGTCGATTCGATGGTCCTCTTGAGGCTCATGCTGGCGGTGAAGGACGAGCTCGATCTCAAACTGCACGTGGTGACGGTGGACCATGGGCTGCGCTGCGAGGCGCCGGGCGACGCCGCCTTCGTGCTGGAGACCTGCCGCGGTTTGGGGATAGACGCCAGCCTCTATGAGCTCGGCATGGACCCGCACACCCCCAACCTGGAGGAGGCGGCGCGCATCAAACGCTATGAGGCCGTCCGGGACTGCCGCGACCGGCTCGGCATGCGCTATCTGGCCACGGGCCATACCCTGGATGACCAGGCCGAGACCGTGCTCTACCGGCTGGCGCGCGGCACGGGTCTGAAAGGCATGCAAGGCATGGTCGCTGCGCGTGAGGACGGATTGATCAGGCCCATGCTGGACCTGACGCGCAGTGAGGTCGAGGCCTTTGCCCGCGCGCACGCCGTTAGCTTCGTCACGGACCAGACCAACGCCGATCTGACGCTGACCCGCAACCTCATCCGCAAACGGATCATGCCGCTGCTGCGCCTCATCAATCCGGCGGCCCAGCAGGCCCTGGGTCGTTTCGCGCGCATCGCGCGCGAGGAGCACGCCCTGATCGAGGAACAGGTCGCCGCCCTGCGGGAGCATGCCCTCATCGCGGATTGGCGCATCTGCCGGGTGTTCGATGCCCACCGCCTCCTGGATGGGCACACGGTCGTTATCAAGCACCTGGCCATGCTCCAGGCCGCCGCCATGCTCGGCGATCAGCGCGGGATCGAGGCGCGTGACGCCGAGGCCCTGCGGGATGTCCTGATGGGCAACGCGCGGGCCCATACCCTCAAGCGGCGCGTAAAGGTGGAGCGCTCAGGCGACGCGGTCGTCTTCGCGCTTACCGGAAGCGGGCCGTTCTATGAGATGCGTGTGCCGGGCCCCGGGGAATACCGGCTGGAGGCGATCGGCCAGGGTATACGAATCACGAGGGAGGCCGCGACCGCCGCGCTTAACCCGCTTGCGCCCGACGCGGCCTACTGGAAAGGCTTAACCGGCCATTCCCGCGCTGACGTTGCCCCGGAGGTCGCGGGTGGGCGCTTCCTGATCCGATCCTGTCTTCCCGGCGATACGGTGGCGGACCGGAAGGTGGTCAAGCTCCTGGCCGACAGGCGGGTGATCGCGCCGCTGCGCCGTTTCTGGCCGGTGCTGGTGAGCGGGGAGGCCCCCATCGCCGTGGCGGGGATGCGTCTGCCGGGATCTTCCGTGGAGGCGGACTTCCCGGTATGAGCTTAGGCCCCCTGGCAAGCGGCGTCTGCATCGGCACGCTGCCCCCCGCCCTGCAGGCCCTGCTCGTGGCCGAGGAATTCCGGGCGAGCGGCCGCACGGTGCTCTGGCTGGTTCGCGACGCGGACGCCATGTACCGCGCGGCCGAGGATCTGGCCTGCTTTATCGATCCGTCCACGGTGCACTGCTTCCACCCGCTGGATGTCAGGCCGTATCAGGGCGACAGCCCCTCGCGCGAGATCGTCTCGGCGCGCATCGCCGTGCTGACGAAGCTCCTGCGGCGCCAGGCCTTGATCGTGGTGGCGCCCTGCGAGGCCGTGCTGCCGTTCACCCTGCCGCCCGCAGTACTGGACGAGGAGGTCATACGGATCGAGACGGGCAGCGAGCTCGACCGCGAAGACCTCTCGGCGCGTCTGGTGCGCATGGGATACACGCGCGAACCCCTGATCGACGATGTCGGGCAGTTCTCCGTCCGCGGGTTCGTCATGGATATCTTCAGCCCCGGCATGGCCGAACCGGCGCGCATCGAGCTGTTCGGCTCCACCATCGAGGAGATCAAGACCTTCACGATTGCCAGCCAGCGCTCGCGCGCGCACCTGAAAGGCTTCGAGATCCTGCCGGTCAGCGAGGTCCTGCTCGAAAGCCGCTACGTCCGCCAGGCCCGCCCCCGCCTGAGGCGCTTGAAGGGGGAGAACATCCAGGTCATGATCCAGGACCTGGAGCAGGGCATCCTGACGCCGGGCATCGAGAACTGTCTGCCGGCCTTCTATGAAGAACCGGCCAGCCTGTTCGATTACCTGCCGCGCGACTATGTGCTGGTGGGCCCCGACGACGTCGATATGGCCGAGGACTGGGACTCGGTTTTCCAGCGCCATGCCGCGGCCTACGCCCGGGTCGAGGGCGCGGCCCTCAGACCCGAGGAGCTCCTGCTGCCCCGGGAGGCGTGGTGCGGCTTGGCACGGCACGACCGGCATGTTTCCACCTCCTTGAGCGGCCCGCAGGCGCCGGTGGAATGGAGGGAAGTGCATCTCGGGCGCGGGGCCGAGGCGGTGCTCGACCAGATCGTCGCGTTGAACGGCGAGGGCTCCGCGGTCTTCATCTTCTGCGGATCGTCCATGCTCGGCGAGCGCATCACCTACGCCCTGTCCCAGCGCCGGATCGAGGTCCGCACGGCCGATAGGTTCGATGCGCGCGCGCGTCCGGGGGTGGTGATCGTTCAGGCGCTGATCTCCTCGGGATTCATCCTGCCGGGGCGCGCGTGCGCGATCATCGCCGGCGACGAGGCCTTCGGCGGCCGCAAGCACCGCAAGCCCGCCAGTCGCCAGCCCATCCTGAACCCGTTCACGCAGCTCAATGTGGGCGACGCCGTGGTGCACCGCGACAACGGCATCGGCATCTTCAAGGGCATCGAGCGCATCGAGCTGGACGGCCTCAAGAACGACTTCGTGGTGCTCGAATACCTGGGCGGCGACAAGCTCTATGTCCCGGTCTACCGTCTGGGGCTCTTGCAGCGCTATATCGGGGACCCCGACGCCATGATCGTCGACCGGCTGGGGGGCACGCGCTGGGTCAAGGCCAAGGCGCACGCGCGGGAATCGGCGCGCAGGCTCGCCGGCGAGCTGCTGGCCATCTATGCCAAGCGCGAGTGCGCGACAGGCTTCAGCTTCGATGTGGCGCATCCGAGCATCAAGGAGTTTGAGGACGATTTCCCGTACGAGGAGACCGACGACCAGCTCAAGACCATCGAAGATGTGTATGCCGACATGGCCAGCCGCCGCCCCATGGACCGGCTGGTCTGCGGCGACGTGGGCTACGGCAAGACCGAGGTGGCCCTGCGCTCGGCCTTCGTGGCGGCCATGAACGGCAAGCAGGCCGCCATCCTGGTCCCCACCACTTTGCTGGCGCGCCAGCACCTGGCCACCTTCCGCGCGCGTTTCGAGCGCTGGCCGCTGCGCGTGGAGGGGCTTTCGAGCTTCGGGGGCACTCAATCCAACAAGGCCGTGCTCGCGGATGTGGCTCAAGGCAAGGTCGATGTGGTCATCGGGACCCAGACGCTTTTGTCGGATGCGGTCAAGTTCAAGGACTTGGGCCTCCTGGTCATCGACGAGGAGCACCGTTTCGGGGTCAAGGACAAGGAGAAGATCAAGAGCCTGAGGGCCGAGATCGACATCCTGACGCTGACGGCCACGCCCATCCCGCGCACGCTCAATATGGCCATCTCCGGCATCCGCGACATGTCCATCATCGAGACCCCGCCGGTGGACCGCAAATCGATCGAGACCGTCATATCGCGCTTCGACGACGACACCATCATGCAGGCCGTGGAGCGCGAGTTCGCGCGCGGCGGCCAGGTCTTCTTCGTGCACAACCAGGTGGCCAACATCGAGGAGATGGCCGACTACATCCAGTCCATCTGCCCGCACGCCCGCGTGGGTGTGGCGCACGGCCAGATGTGCCGACGCGAGCTGGAAAGGATCATGGAGCGGTTCCTGGACCGGCGCATCAACCTGTTGGTGAGCTCGGCCATCATCGGCTCAGGCATCGACATCTCCACGGCCAACACCATCATCATCAACCGGGCCGACAAGTTCGGGCTGGCCGATCTGTACCAGCTGCGCGGACGGGTGGGACGTTCCAAGACCAGGGGCTACGCCCTGCTCCTGATCCCGGCCGTGGGCCAAATCACCAAGGACGCCCATAAGCGCCTGTCGGCCATCAAGGAGTATGAATCCCTCGGGGCCGGGTTCCAGATGGCCTTGCGGGACATGGAGATCCGCGGCGTCGGGGACATCCTCGGCCATGCCCAGTGGGGGCAGGTGACGGCCATCGGCTTCGAGCTCTACCAGCAGATGCTCAAGGAGGCGGTGGACACGCTCAGGGGGGTTCAGACCGCCCCTGAGCTCGACCCCGAGATCCGTATCGACCGGGACGCCTATATACCGGACGAGTACTGCCCGGACCAGCACCTGCGGCTGGGGATCTACAAACGGTTGTCCACGGCCTCGGCACAGGAGATCACGGAGATCCACGACGAGCTTTTCGACATGTTCGGCCCGGTGCCCGGGCCGCTCAAGACGCTCCTGGCCATCGCCGAGATCCGCGACCTGATGCGGGGCCTGCGCATCCGCAAGCTCGAATGGGAGGACGCGCTCTTGAAGCTGTACTTTGCCCATGATACTATGGTAAACATCGAAGCCCTGGTGGAGCTGGTCACCAAGCACGGCGGCCGTATGGCGCCTGAGGGCTTGGCCGAGCTGAAGGCGGCGAAGATCGAGGGCGTGCTGGCGATGCTGCACGGCCTGAACGACCGGGACAAGGGGTAGGAGACCAATGGCCGAAGCGAGAACGAAGCGATCCTTGATCAGGCGCGGTTTGTGCATGCTGCTTTCTGTGCTGGCGGTGGTGCATGGCGGCGCGGCATGGGCCGATACCATCGAGGGGATCGTGGCGGTGGTGGACGAACGGCTCATCATGCGTTCCGACCTGGACGCCCGCCTGGAAGAGATGGGCGTCGACCCCCTCGACACCGCCAGGGTGCAGCGGGTGCTGGACATCATGGTGGAAGACATCGTGGTGGAAAAGACCTACGCCAAGTACGGCCTGCCGCCCGTGGACCCGCAGCAGGTGACGGCCGTGGCCCAGCAGAACAGGTCCAGCTACGCCTTCGCGCGCGCCGTCATCATGCGCAAGATGCTCATGGATATGATGGTGGCCTCTCGGGTGGTGGTTACGCCCCAGATGGTCAGGAACTACTACGAGGCCACCCCCAAGTATTCGGGGCGGCCGGCCCTGCAGCTCGAACAGATCGCCATCAAGGACGACGCCGAGCGTACGGCCAGGGCCATGGCCGCGCTCAAGGACGGCCGGTCCTTCGAGGAGGTGGCCAAGTCGTTCTCCGACCTCCTGACCGGCGGCAGCGCGAATATCGGCTGGGTGCCGCTGGACCACCTCGATCAGGCCGCTCGTACCCCGCTGGAGAATGCCAAGGAAGGCGATATCGTCGGGCCGATCGCCATCGGCGGCTACAGCTGTATCTTCAAGGTCGTCGGCCGGGACACGATCGACCGCAAGGACCTTGACGAGGTGCGCGACGAGATCACCGCCAGCCTGGAAGACCGCTCGCGCGAGCAGGCCTTCGAATACTGGCTCAAGCTGACCATGTCCGAGCACTTCATCTATAAGCAGAAATTCTCGTTTTAAGTATTAAGTTTTAAGTGTTAAGTAATAAAGAAAAGTGCGCGCAGACGATATCAGGTGGCAGGCATGAAAAAAATTGGGATTTGCTTAAAACATAACACTTAAAACTGAACACTTTCTTTTATGAAAGAATTCATCGAGATAAAGGGCGCCGCCGAGCACAACCTCAAGGGCTTCGATGTCAATATCCCCCGCAACAAGCTGGTGGTCATCACCGGCGTTTCAGGCTCGGGCAAATCGACGCTGGCCTTCGATACCCTGTATGCCGAGGGCCAACGGCGCTATGTGGAGTCCTTAAGCGCCTATGCCCGGCAGTTCCTGGAGCAGATGCCCAAGCCGCAGGTGGAATCCATCGACGGCCTCTCGCCCGCGATTGCCATCGAGCAGAAGAGCGTCTCCAACAACCCGCGATCCACCGTGGGCACGATCACCGAGATCTACGATTACTTAAGGCTGCTCTATGCCCGCATCGGCGAGCCGCACTGCTGGATCTGCGGCCGCAGCATCACCTCCATGACCGTGGGCCAGATGGCCGATGCCGTCCTCTCTTCCGGCGGCGAGCGCGTGGTCCTGTATGCCCCGGTGGTGCGAGACCGCAAGGGCGAGTATGTCAAGCAGATCGAGGGCTACGCCAAGGACGGCTTCGTGCGCGTGCGCATCGACGGGACCACGTACGAGATCGAGGATGTGCCGAGGCTGGACAAGAACAAGAAACACACCATCGACGTGGTGGTCGACCGCCTGATCTTGAAGGAAGGCGTGCGGCCGCGCCTAGTGGAATCGATCGAGACCGCGGTGCGCGTATCGGGCGGCATCATCAAGGTGGAGGACTCGAGCGGCGAGACCCTGTACTCCGAGCTGTTCAGCTGTCCCGTCGACAATGTCTCTTACCCCGAAGTGAGCCCGCGCATGTTCTCGTTCAACAACCCGCACGGAGCCTGCCAGATCTGCGGCGGCTTGGGGGTGCTCCTGGAGATCGACCCGGAGAAGGTCATCCCGCACCCTGAGCGATCGCTCAAGGAAGGCGCCTTGGCGCCGTGGGGCGTGCCGCCGGGGCGCTTTGCCATGCGCATGATCCGCCGCCTGGGCCGCACCCTCGGCTTCGACCTGGATACGCCCTTCGAACGCCTGGACCCCACGGTCAGGCACGCGATCCTCAACGGCGGCCATGGGTTCGAAGGCGTGCTCCCCAACCTGATGCGCCGCGTCAAGGAGAACGAGACCGGCGAGATCCAGGAGTACCTGACCGAATACCTGAGCTATACGACCTGCCCCGGCTGCGGCGGCTCGCGCTTGAGGAACGAATCGCTGCATGTCTTCATCGGCGGCAAGAATATCCACGAGCTCACGCTCATGAGCGTGGAAGAGCTCATCGTCTTCTTCCAAACGCTCAAGCTGGGCGCCAAACAGACCCAGATCGCCTCGCGGCTGATCAAGGAGATCGGCTCGCGCCTGGAGTTCTTGAGCTCGGTGGGCATCGGCTACCTGAGCCTGTCGCGCTCGGCCGGGACGCTCTCCTCGGGCGAGGCGCAGCGCATCCGTCTGGCCACCCAGATCGGGTCGGCCCTCATGGGGGTCATGTATATCCTGGACGAACCCTCCATCGGGCTGCACCAGCGCGACAACGCGCGCCTGATAAACACCCTCAAGCACCTGCGCGATCTCGGCAATACCGTGATCGTGGTGGAGCACGACGAGGATACCATCCTGACGGCCGATCATGTGATCGACTTGGGTCCCGGCGCAGGCGAGCTGGGAGGCGAGCTCGTCTGCCAGGGCCCGCCCGCGGAGCTGAAAAGCTGCCCGCGTTCCTTGACCGGACGCTACCTGTCGGGCGAGCTCACCATCCATGTCCCGCATGAACGCCGCAAGCCGGGCACAGCCTGCCTCAGGATCCAGGGCGCAAGGGCCAACAACTTGAAGGCCATCGACGTGGCGATCCCCCTGAAGCTCTTCACCTGCATCACGGGCGTCTCGGGGTCAGGCAAATCCAGCCTGATCATCGATACCCTCTACCCCTACCTGAATACCGTGCTCGGCGGGGGCCGCAACGTGCCGCACCATGTGGACGGCATCTCCGGCATCGAGTACATCGACCGCGTGATCAATGTGGACCAGAGCCCCATCGGGCGCACCCCGCGCTCCAATCCGGCCACCTATACGGGGGTGTTCACCTTTATCCGCGAGCTCTTCACGCTCCTGCCCGAGGCGCGCATGCGCGGCTACCAGCCGGGCAGGTTCTCCTTCAATGTCAAGGGCGGACGCTGCGAGGCCTGCGCCGGCGACGGGATGATCAAGATCGAGATGCACTTCCTGCCGGATGTGTATGTCGAATGCGACCAGTGCCAGGGCAAACGCTTCAACGACGAGACCCTCGAGATCCGCTACAAGGGCAAGAACATCAGCGATGTGCTGGGCATGACCGTGCACGAGGCCTCTGTCTTCTTCGAGGCCGTGCCGCGCATCAAGCGCAAGCTCCAGACCCTGATCGACGTCGGCATGGACTACATCCGCTTGGGGCAGAGCGCCACCACGCTGTCCGGGGGCGAGGCCCAGCGCACCAAGCTGGCGCGAGAGCTCTCCAAACGCTCCACCGGCAAGACCCTGTACATCCTTGACGAACCCACCACGGGCCTGCACTTCGACGACATCAACAAGCTCCTGAAGGTCCTGCACCGCCTGGTGGACGAGGGCAATACCGTGATCGTGATCGAGCACAACATGGACGTGATCAAATCGGCCGACTACCTGATCGACCTGGGACCCGAAGGGGGAGCCGGAGGAGGTCGGCTGGTCGCGGCCGGCAGCCCGGAGCAGGTGGCGGAAATCCCGGACTCCTATACCGGCATGTTTCTGAAACACTATCTGCGGTAGGTGCCGGGCCGGGGAAGGCGATTGCATTCTAGCCGGTCGGTCATATACTTGATAGAAGGATATTAGAAATATAATGATATAAGAAGTCATACGCACGCACAGACGAAAGGAGGGTGTGAATGGACCTCAAGCCGTTGTTTGAGCCCAAGACCATGGCGGTCATAGGCGTTTCCCTGCACAACGATCTGAACCCCGCGAACGTGATCTACTATAAGAACTACCTGCGCTATCCCGTCGATACGTACGCCGTGAATCCCAAGGCCGGGCTCCTCAAAGGCCAGCGTGCCTTTTCGAGTATCTCCGAATTGCCCGTCAAGGTCGATCTTGCGGTGATCGCGGCCCAGGCCGAGCGGGTGCCCGGCATCATGGAGGAGTGCATCAAGGCCGGCGTCGGCGGCGCGGCCATCATCTCCGGCGGCTTTGCCGAGTCCGGACGGGCCGATCTGCAGGAGCGCATCGTGGCCATCGCGCGCGAGGCCGATTTCCCCTTTGTCGGGCCGAACTGTCTGGGTATGTATTCACACGGCCGCATGGATACCTTCTTCATCCCCACCGAACGGATGGGCACGCCCAGGAAGGGCAATGTGGCCGTGATCAGCCAGAGCGGCGGCATCCTGGTGGACCTCATGATCCGCTTTTCCTCCGCGGGCGTGGGCATGTCGCTGGGGGTCTCGATCGGCAACAAGGCCCTGCTCAAGGAAAAAGACCTCCTGGGTTATCTGGCCAATGACCCGGATACGCAGGTGATCGCCTTCTACATCGAAGGGTTCAGCGCAAACGAAGGCCATGACTTCGTGGAGGCGGCCCAGCGTGTGGGCAAACCGGTCGTGGTGCTCAAGGCCGGGAAATCGCCCGGGGCCACCACCGCCATCACCAGCCATACCGCCTCGCTGGCCGGTGACTACGCGGTTTTCTCATCCGTGCTGTCGCAGTACGGGCTAGTGGAGGCCAAGAACATGCTCGAGCTGGTCTATTTCTGCCAGGGTTTGAGCGCCTACCAGAAGCCCACCGAGGGACGCCTGGGCATTATCACGGCCAGCGGCGGTCACGGGGCGCTGGCCATGGACCTGTGCATGGAGATGGACTTGAGCGTGCCGACCCTGCACGAGATCGAACAGGACGCCATACGCCGCCTGCTTTCGCCGACGATCAAGCCCATCGCCGCCTGCATGAACCCGGTGGACGTGACCGGCAGCGCCGTGGACCAGGACTTCGTGGCCGCGGCCATGACCATGGGCATGCACCCCGAGATCGATTGCCTGGTCGCCCTGATCCTGCCCTACGCCCCGGGCATCACCCAGGACTTGGGCGCTATCCTGGGCTCGGTGCCGCGCCGCTCCGGCAAGCCGCTGATCGCCTATGTCGCCCGGCTGGACAAGTACCGCATCCTCATCGAAGGCTTCGAACTGAACGGCGTGCCCGTGGCCCACAGCATCGAGGGCGCCATGTACATGGCGCAGGCCCTCATGAAATACAAGGGCCGGCCATAGACTGCCATGACGGCCGGGACCTCCTCACCGAACCACAGGCGCTTCCAGGCCGTGATCTTTGACATGGACGGCACGCTCCTGGATACCTTGCGGGAGATCGCCGATGCCATGAACGCGGCCCTGGCGACCCTGGGATACCCCCCCCACGACTACGACGCCTATCGTGAGTACATAGGTTACGGCATGGACGTGCTGGCGCGGCGGGTCCTGCCGGAAGGGCACAAGGACGAGGCCGTGACCGTACGGCTGGTCGAGGCCATGCGAACCATCTATGGCCGTGACTATGCCTTCTTAAGCCGGCCCTATGACGGCATACCCGAACTGCTGGACGCCCTGACGGGCTCAGGCGTGCCCATGACGATCCTGTCCAACAAACCCGATGAGTTCACCCGCGCCATGGCGGACAGGCTCCTTAGCCGCTGGCGTTTCGATATCGTACGGGGCATCATGCCGGGCTATCCGCGCAAGCCCTCTCCGGACGCCGCCCTGGAGATGGCGCGTTCTCTGGCCGTGCCTCCGGGGGACATCGTTTTCATGGGCGATTCAGCCATCGACATGCTCACGGCCAGGGCCGCCGGCATGTTCCCGGTCGGGGTGCTGTGGGGGTTCAGGACCAGGGATGAGCTCGTGGAGAACGGAGCGGCGCTCCTGATCGATCACCCGCGCTGTCTTCTCGATCTCTTTCCCGGGCGGGACCGTCTCTGACGGACGTGCCGGGACGCACCATACCCGAGAGGATCGATCTGATAAGGCCGTCCGTTTAGGTCTCGATCCCGCGCGTCTGTGTAGACGAAAACGGACGGTCGCACGTCTGCACATGAACGACATGAAAGACACGCATTTCAACCCTATGAATCGGGCGCGCCATCGGCTCTGGGGTATGGTCGTTTGGGCGCTCTGCCTCATGGCGGCCTCCGAGGCCCTGGGGCAGGATGTCATTCAAGGCGGTGAAACCCTCGACCTCAAGCGCTGCATCGCCATAGCCCTGCAGCACCACCCCTCGATCAAGAGCTCCTCAGGGATCCTTGCCGCCAGCCGCAGCAGGATCGATCAAGCGCGGTCCGCATACTTCCCCCAGGTGGGGTGGACGACCGAGGCCAGCCGCATCCATCCCGCCGGCGGCGCGTCCTCAAATGGAAACGGCGATGCCTCGTATAGCGAGTATGCGACCCGAGTGGGTCTGACCCAGAAGCTCTTCGATTTCGGCAGGACCTCGGCCCAGACGGGTGTGCGCGCGCTTGAGGCCGAGGCCGCCGCGGCCGATCTGGGGGCGGTCAGGGACCGGATCGTATACCAGGTGATCCTGGCCTATTACGCCCTGCTTTCAGCCGAACAGAACCGCGAGGTCCACGCCCGGACCGTGACCCAGTTCGAGCAGCATCTTCAAAGGGCCCGCACGTTCTTCGAGATCGGGGTCAGGTCCAAGATCGATGTCACCAAGGCCGAGGTGGACCTGAGCCGGGCCAGGCTAAACCTCCTGATGGCCGAAAACGCCCTGACCATAGCGGGATTGACGCTCAAGAACGCCATCGGCGTCCCGGAGGCGCCGGACTTTGAGGTCAAGGAGATGCCGCTGCCTTCCGCCCCCGTCGCCAGCCAAGAGCAGGCCCTGGAGAGGGCGTTTGCGCAGCGCCCGGACCTGCGGGCGGTGATGTCCAGGCGTGAAGCGGCCCAACGCGCGGTCGACCTGGCGCGTACCGGGTGCTACCCAGCGCTGGACGGGAAGGCGGCGTATGGGTTTACCGATCGCGAGTTCCCCTTGGAGGAGGAGTGGAGCATCGGGATCGGGCTCTCGATCCCTCTGTTCAACGGCCTCCTGACGCGCTCGCAGGTGGATGAGGCCGTGGCCTTTCTGAGCAGCGCGCGCGCCGAAGAGGAGCTCGCCAGACAGACGGTGCGTTTCGATATCGCCCAGGCGTATGCGAACCTCTCCAATGTACGGCAGCGGTTTGACCTTGCCGAGGTGTCGCTGATGCAGGCCGTGGAGAACCGCGGCCTGGCCGAGGGGCGTTATGCCGCCGGGGTGGGAGACGCCCTGGAGGTGACCGATGCCGTGGTGGCCGAGGTGGCCGCCAGGACCGAGTCCATCAGCGCCCGTTACGACTATCAGATAGCCCTGGCCGCACTGGCCAGGGCCATGGGGGAACGTCTTGACTAGAAGATGCGCTTGTCTGTTATTGGTGCCGTTGACGGCCCTGGTGCTCCTGCACGCCTGTTCATCCGAGCAGCCTCCCCCGGAGAATCGTCCGGTCCCGGTTGCCACGGCCGCGGCCCAGAGCAGGGACATCCCGGTTTCGATCTCGGCCTTCGGTACGGTGGAGGCTGCCCAGGCCGTATCCGTTCGCAGCCAGATCACGGCGCTCATCACCGCGGTCCATTTCAAGGAAGGCCAGAGCGTGAAGAAGGGCGACCTTCTGGTCGAGCTGGACTGCAGCGGCAGCCTGGCGGCACTCAAGCAGGCCGAGGCCAACCTGATCAGGGACATGGCCCAGGCCAAAAAGGCCGCGCAGGATGTCGAGCGCTATGCCGCCCTGATGGAGAAAAACTATGTGGCCCGCGAAGAGTACGACCAGGTGCGGACCAACTACGCGGCCCTGCAGGCGACCCTCAAGGCGGACCAGGCCCTGATCGAGGCTCAACGCGTGCAGATGCGGCACTGCTCGATCCATGCCCCCATCGACGCCCTGGCCGGCAGGCTGCAGGTGGATGCGGGCAATGTCCTGAAGGCCAATGATGTCGAGGTCGTCAGCCTGAATCAGATCCAGCCGGTGAACGTGAGCTTCGCCATCGCGGAAAGGGACCTGCCCGCTGTCAGGAGGCATGCCGCTGAAAAGGACCTGGAGGTCATCGCGACCATACCCGGGGAAGAAAAACCCGAGCGCGGCAGGCTCGTTTTCGTGGACAATGCCATCGATCGCTCGACGGGCACCATCACACTCAGGGCAAGCTTTCCCAATGCGGAAAAGCGCCTCCTGCCCGGCCAGTATGTCGATGTCGTCCTGATCCTGACAACCGTCCCTGACGCGGTCCTGGTGCCTGCCAGGGCCGTCAATCAGGGTCAGGACGGCCAGTACGTCTATGTCGTTTCCGCTTCCTCCACGGCCATCATGCGGCCGGTTGAAGTCGGTCAGGTCGTTGACGGCCAGACCGTCATCCTCAAGGGGATCGCCCCGGGCGAACGCGTGGTCACGGACGGACAGATGCGGCTGAAGCCGGGTGCCGCCGTGACGATCAAGGGCACCGAGTAATTTTGGAGTGTCAAGGTGAATATCTCCCGGATCTTTATCGAGCGCCCCATCATGACCACGCTGGTCATGGCCAGCATTCTGATCTTCGGCATCGTGGCCTATCGGGCGCTGCCGGTCAGCGAACTGCCCAATGTGGACTTCCCCACCATCCGCGTCTCGGCCGGACTTCCCGGCGCAAGCCCGGAGACCATGGCCTCGTCGGTGGCCACACCGCTGGAGAAGGAGTTTTCCAATATCGCCGGCATCGACTCCATGACCTCGTCCAGCACCCTGGGGAGCACCCAGATCGTCCTGCAGTTCAACCTGAACCGGGATATCGACGCCGCGGCCCAGGATGTCCAGACCGCCATATCGTCGGCCACGCGGAGCCTGCCCGACGACATGCCTTCAACCCCGACGTTTAGGAAGGTGAACCCGGCCGAGTCGCCGATCCTATTTATCGCCCTGACCTCCAAGACCCTGCCCATGACGGTGGTGGACGAATACGCGGAGAACATCCTTGCCAAGCGGATATCCATGCTCGACGGCGTGGCCGAGGTCAGCGTCTTCGGCGCCCAGAAATATGCCGTGAGGGTTCAGCTCGATCCCCATGCCCTGGCCGCCAGATCGATCGGGATCGACGAGGTCTTAGATGCCATCGCATCGGGAAATCCCAATCTGCCGACCGGCACGTTGT
>JAKQBR010000219.1 GCA_029574005.1 Deltaproteobacteria bacterium
CCGGTCCCGATGCCCGTGCCCATGGTGACGGTGATGAAGGTCTGGGCGTCCTTGGCCTTTCCGACCCAGCCCTCGGCCAGGGCGGCGCCCACGGCGTCGTTGTCGCAGACGACGGACAGGCCCGTACTTTCCTCCAGGGCCTCGACCAGGGGAAGCCTGTCCACGCCCGCGATGTTGACGGGTTTGAGGATGGAGCCGGTGCGCCGGTCGACCTGGCCGGCCGCTACCACGCCGACCTTGCGGACCTGGGGATAGCGGTCTTTCAGGGCAAGGATCGATTCGCTGAGCGCCTCCAGAACCTTGGCGGCCGAACCCTGCTCATACGGACGCACGACGAACTCGCGCAGGCTCCCGTTGCCGGCGACCACGCCGGCATGGATGTTGGTCCCGCCGAGATCGACCCCGATCACCACACTATCAGTTCCCATCCCAGACCTTCCAGAAAATGCGCGATATCGCGGTCGATCATGGCCTCGAGGACGATAGTCCTGCCGATCCTGACGCCGGGCACGTCGACCTCCGTGCGCCCCCGCGCGATGGTCAGCTTGACCGGCGGACCTTCGACCTCGAGGGACAGTCCGTCAAGGACATCCTTGATGACCGCCTCCCGGGCGTTCACCACGGTATAGCCCTTCTGCTTCAGCAGCCCCAAGAGGGTCGGGTCCGGGAGCTCGGGCGCGATGATGACCTTTCCGGCCAGCACCGGGGCCTTGTAGGTTATGCTCAAGGTCTTGTCCTGCGAGGCGATCACGATGACCTGGTCCCTGGCGTATGCCACCCCCAACTGGTCCAGCAGGGCCGTATAGGAATGCTGGATATTGCGTATGGGCACCACCGCGGCCTTGGACGGCAGGGCGTCAGCACCGCCCATCTCGACGATGTCCAGTCCGAAGCGCGCCGCATAGTCGCGGATCGGCTGGGGGGTCTTGCGTTCGCCCTCCTTGAGGATGTTGATGACGAAGACGTTGGAGCGGGAGTAGTCCTTGTACACGATCCAGGTGCCGGAGAGCTTGACCTTCTCATCCCCGCCCACCAGAAGCGGGCTGGCGTGCTTGTTGATCGAGAAGTAGCCCGAAACGCTCAAGACGCGGTCCATGATGGACTCCAGGTCGGGTCCGGGATTGGTGATCACCTTGCATGACGGAAAGGCCTGCTCGATGAGGGCCTTCATCTCCGGAGTGATCTTGGCGTTGATATCCAGGATGATCTTGTTGCCCGTGTCGAGCTCCATGACCGGGATCTCCTGCGCGTCGATGGCGATATTCCCGCCGCCGGGGATGGGCATGAAATAGGTGCCCTGGTCGCGTTGGGAGGCGCCCATCTGCTTGAGGGCCGGGAAGAGCGTGTTGCGGATCAGGCGTGCCACATTCTCGTTGGCGGCCGGTCTGGCGGGCTCGATTTTCTTGGCGACGACGGGAGGGATGAGCGGTTCCTTGGTCGTCACCGGGGCTTGCTTGTCCTCGCTCAGCGCTATGGGCGGCGTCTGCGCTTTTGCCGCCGGCGGCGCCGTCATGGGGGCCTGGGCCATAGTGGGCGGCGCTATCGGCCTTGGCTGTGCGGACGGGGTCGGCCGTGCAAGGTCGGCCGGTTGCCTGACGGGTGGCGGGGTTTTGTGCGCATTCTGCATGGCGCGGTCCAAGACAGGGGTCTGCGGTTGCGCGGGGGCAGAGGGCGGTACCTTGTCCGGTGTCTTCACAGGGGTCGGCGGCGGCGCAACCTGGGCGGTCATTTCCGGTGCCGCGGTGCCTGGAGCCGGCGCCTGGGGCAATGGCCCCTGGGCCATCTCGCCGGGGGAAGGAACCACCGCCGGTTGCTCCAGTTCTTTCCGGACCGGGCCATCCTTGGGATTGGGCATACGGATCTTCTGTCCCGGCCGGATCATATTGGGGTCCTTGATCTCGGGGTTGAGCTCCTTGATGACCGCGATGTATTCACGGAAGATCTGCTCATCGCTCAGCCCGTAGACCTTCCTCAAGACCTGGGCCAGATGCTCGCCCTGCTGGATGACGTAGGCGTCTTTCTCCACCACCTGGACGTCATAGCCCTTCGGTACTTGCGGCTGCGGCCTTTGAACGCGGGGGATGACCAGTTTCTGGTCGATCCGGATATAGTTCAGGTTCTTAACCCCGGGGTTGAGCTCACGGAATTTCTTGTAGAGGTACGGCAGCTCTCCGGGCTTGGCCCCGAAATTCTTGATAAGAATGTTGGCCAGGGTGTCATTGGGCTTGACCACATAGCTGGCGCTCTCCGTGGGCAGGGGGTCTTTCCTGCGGGCATGTTTCACCAGCGTGATCTCATCGGCGAACGGCACAATCGGCAGCAGCATGCACAGGAGCATGATCAACGGCCAGGGCTTCATTCAAAAAACCTCCTTCAACATAAGATCCTCGGGCGCGGATTCCTGCCTGGCAGGTAGGGACTGCTCCTTGAAGCACTCGAATTGGGTGTTCTCCGAGCCTTCGGCGGCGATCAGTCCGGTCTGGCGGTCGACCTGCGCAAAGACGATGCCCACCGGCACCCGGAAGTCCGAGGCCGACCGATCCGCCACCGCGGCCTGCAT
>JAKQBR010000249.1 GCA_029574005.1 Deltaproteobacteria bacterium
CGTGACGGCCTTCTTGGTCTCGAACGTGCCGCCCTTCTTCTTGATGTAGTCCAGGCAGCTGCCGACCCAGATCTCGCCTAAGCCGCCGTTGGCAAAGGCCAGGCGGGCATACTTGTAGCCGGCGCCCACCTTGATGGACCAGTTCCCCATGACCTTGGCCGAAAGCGCGTAGGGCTCGGTGAAGGTCAGTCCGTGAGCGGCCGAATCGAAGAACTTGAAGGCGCCCTTGGGGGCATTCCGGATGCACCACTCGCCCCAGGACATATCATCCAGGGCATCCATCTTTTCCTTGGAATTGTTGCTCAGATTCCCGAAAGACATGAACGCCAGGAGCAACTTCCATTTGGGGATGCCCTTGTAGTTCTTGAGCATGGAGATGGCACCGGGCAGCGCATGGAACGGGGCAGGGTAATCCTTTGAGCCCAACACGGCCTGATTTCCGTTGTCCTGGGCGAAGTAAAACTCCGGCTTTTTCCAGACCAGGTTGTTCTCGATGCCCATCTTCTTGAAGAAGGCCATCAGGTTGACGTAGTACGGGAAGAAGACGTGCAGGGCGTTGTCGATCATGTCCCCGTCTTCATCCAGCCACGAATTGGCGCGGCCGCCGAAGATCTCGTCCGCCTCGATGATCTCCACCTCGATGCCCTGCTCCAGGAGATTCACGGCCGTAGCCAAACCCGACATCCCACCACCCATGATCAATGCTTTCATCGTGTACACTCCTTATTCTTATGTATTTATAGTCACTTGTTCGATCAGTTGACCGCAGCCCCCGGGACCCTAGCGTCGACATGGCGCCGGACGCGGCCCAAGAGGCGCGCCTCCCCTACTGCGTGCCTTCTGATCGTCGAGCCAACAAGGTTATAGAACAATAACTCAACTTGTCGAACATGTCATCAATGAAATTGGAGTACACCTATCCGGTTTGCCCATGGGTCTTCCCGATCCATTCGAGCGCATCCTGAGGGCTATAGAATTCCTTGCCGGAATCCTCCCTCTGCCCGGGGCGATATACAATCGCATGGTATCTTTCAGAGGTTGAATCTCTCTTGACGCGGATCAGGCCGATCAGCTTCTCACCGTCCATAACTTGAAACAACGAACCGTCACTGGTTGTAGACTTCATCTGGATCATCACAGATTCCTCAGCAGGGAATGGATACGCCAAAGGCTTACGCCACATGGAGCGTGGCGGGAAAGGGCCTATCAGATCCTGCGTTATGCCTCCCGGTTGCACCCGCAGACGCAGCCGCGGCACTCATGTTCCGGTTCAGCCATCCTCGAGCAGATCAGATAGCAGATGCCGCCCAGGACACAGAGAATGATAAAGCGGTTCAACAAGGCCTTCATGCTACTCCTCCTCGCACTTTTCTCGTCGCCACCTTTTATGACGTTGATGTGAGTTATTCAAGCGAGAAGTTCAGGCGACCTTGCCTTGCCATGCGGATCAGTCAAGGAGGGAACCACGATCGAGAAATTCCGTGCGTCGTGCGGGGGACCTCCCATGGATATCAGCAGCACCTCGACCGCGATGAATCGGAGCAACACGACCCGGAGTCGATGCTGCAGCAGCATGCGGCGCCGCTGCGGCCCAGCATGCCGTTGATGACCGCCGCCGCGCAGCCGACCCCGGCCTGGACGGTGATGGCCCCGGTGGGGCAGTTGCGGCTGCAGGCCCCGCATTCCATGCAGGCGTCCCTGTCTTGGATACACACATGCGTCTCGTTCATCTTGAAGACGGCATGCGGACAGACCTCCAGGCACAGGCCGCAGCCCACGCACCTGGCCTCATCCAGCTTCAGCGTCACAACATCCTTCAGATAGACCAGCTTCGGCATAGACTTCCCCCTTATGCGATCACGCCCGATGCGATCCACATGATGATTCCGGCCGCGGCCGTGCCGATCTCGAGCGGCACGGCCCAGCGCATCTCACGCCTTACGCCCGAGAGCGATGTGTAGGTGGAGGCGCCCGTGAAGTTCATGGCCAGATAGCCGGCGATGGCGGCCGGTATCATAATCCAGGCCGCGGCATGAAGGGCCCCGCGCCATGTCGACAGGTCAGAGCCCCAGCCGGCGATCAGCAGCAGGGCCGTGGCGGCCCCGATCGCAAACCCCTTGGCGGCGAAGGCCCGGCCCGGTAGATAGGGCAGCAGGAGCGGCATGAGCACGGCGCCGGCCAGGATGGACAGACCTAAGGCCAGGAGGGTGAAGAGGCCGTCGCCCGCGAGATTGTCCGCAAAGCCGCCTTGGCCCAGGAAGCCGCTGGCGATGAACATGACCGGCACGACGATCAAGGCGGCCTTCAAGGCCTCAAAGAGCTCGATGGGGATCAGCACGGCCCGGTCCCTCAGGGCGAAGGTCATGCACCGCATCTGTGGCGTGGCCTTCAATCCCGCATCCAGATACGCGCCGAGGTCGCGCGCGCGGATCGGGCCGTACTGCACGCTGAAGCCTGAGCGTTCTTTGACCGTGTGCGCGGCCACGCCCGGGGCGCTCAGTTGGGGCAGGATCACCGTACGGTGCGAGACAATGTCCTTCAGGCCGCTTGTCTCGATGCGGCGCACGAGCTCGGCGGTGCCGAAGGTCCCTTTGCCGGCCGCGCACCAGACATTGATCCCCTTGGTGTCCAAAACCAGGATCCAGGCGTCGCGGCCGGGCAGCGCGCTGCGCAGGCAATCGAAGCTCATCTTGTAGTTGGCGCTCACCAGCACCGGAGAGGTTTCATCGGGCGATCCCAGGGCATACAGGCCGGGGTCGATGGCATAGCGCATGCGCCCTACCCCGAGCCGGGCCTTGATCGTGCCCCAACGATCGGCCGATCTCAGCCGTGAGCCCACGCGGGGGATATCACCACGAGGGCCGGCGTGGACACCTTCCACAAACGGTTGATCCATCCCGGGCGCCTTGGCCGGGACGTCCTCGGTCCCACAGCTTGCCGGGGCCATGGGCAACACGACGCGCCCGGCGCCCTTCCGTTCGGAACTGCCCTGTTGATCCATGCCTGCTCCTTAAAGATCTTATCCTGCGCTGCCGCGCCGGTGCCTCGACGCACCGGCGCAGCAGCGCGCGGGGTTGTTTCCGGCATAGCGCCGGTCAGCTACCTGCTGCATGGCCTGAAGAAACGCCCCGGCGCCCTTGAGCACCCCTTCGCGCCGCCGGGCCGGGATCTCCGCCTGAATGGCCCTGACGAAATCGGCCAGGCATTGCCAGACCCTTGCGTGCACCGCCTTGCCGCGGGCGGTCAAGGTCAGGACCACGGCACGCGAATCATGGCCGGCCCTTTCACGGGCAATCAGGCCCCGGCGCAAGAGCGGGGCAACCAGACGGGTGGTCGTGCTCTTGTCCACGCCCAGCTCGGCGTGCAGGCTTACCATGCCCAGCTCGGTCCGGCCGGCGATGCGGTCGAGAATGAGAAATTGGGTGAAGGTCACGTCCTCACAGAAGACCTCGTCCTGGCGGCAGCAGCGCACAGCCTTGGAGAGGCCCATGATGAGGTCCAGGACCTCGCGGTCCCTGGGATCGATCTCCGGCCACATGGTTGTATCATACAACTATTAACGCTTCAGTCAAGCAGAACCTGCACCCCGCATCCCCATCGGCCACGGTACCGGCTTGAGGGGATGCACGATGCCGACGCCCCTGTGTGTTGGCGGCATGGAAGGCGTGTAGTCCTTTTCCGATAACCGACCGTCTTTTACGGTCAGACCGGAAGGGCCTCGGCAGCGAGAATGCGGTCTTTGCCGATGCAACGAAGTATCCCGGCGCTGACAAGCGGCCCGATGACGCTTGAAAGGAGTGCTTGAGCGAGATGAAAAAACGGATCGGTCACAAAAGCCTTGTGCGGGTGGCGTTGTGCATGATCTGTCTGGTGATCGCACCCTTGAGTGAAGCCGTCGCGTTCAGCGGGGCTCCAGACCTCCGGCCGCCTAAGCCGGACAACATCGATTTCGAGCCGGTCCTGGGCACCTATTCCTACCTGGTTGACTTCAACAACATGCGCATCGGCACCATCGAACTGGCTATCGAGCGCGAGAACGATCTCTACAAGGTCCATGTCTTCGCCAAGACCGTCAATATGTTCGACCGGCTCTACAAGATCCGCTACCGGGGAGAGGCCGTGATCGATTCCAGCCCCTTCACCCCTGTGCAGACCACGGTCCAGCAGCAGGTCAAGTCCAGGGAACGCGCCACCACCACGACCTTCCAGCCAGGCGGGACCATCAAGACCCTGGAAAGGAAGTCGGATGAAGGCGAGGTCGAATATGAGACCAGGAGCATCCAGCCGGAGCGGTTCATGCTCGACCCCTTCTCGGCCACCTACCTCGTGCGCGGCTTCGACTGGAAGGTGGGCATGGAGAGGGTCTTCGACGTCTTCCCGGGCAAGGGGCAGTATGAGATGCGGCTCAAGTGCGAAAGGCTGGTCATGCTCGACGTGGGCGGCTTCCGGCGTTCCGCCTGGGTGATCACGCCCAAGGCCGTCAACCTCGATCCGGAAAAGCAGGCCGAGGCCGCCAGGAAGCCGCAGGCCGCGCTGAAGATCTACCTTTCGGCCGATGACCAGAAAGATGTGCTCAAGATCGAGGCCAGCCACATGCTGGGCAATCTGACGGTCTACCTGGACAAGTTCCAGCCGTCCATCATCCAGGCCGCGGCGGCGAAGTAGCCATTCCCCACCGCGGCCGGGGACGGGTCCCCAGCACAGGCGTGCCCTGCCTTTCCAGCCCGTCTAGCCTTACCCCCTGCCCTGCCGTCTGGCCTCGATCCCGTGGGCCGCGGCAATCGCTCCGGAGAGCGTGGTGATATACGGGATGTGGTAGCGGATGGCCGACTTGCGGATATAGGAGTCGTCATGGGCCCCCAGTTTGCCGATGGGCGTGTTGATGATCAGCCCGTAGACGGAGTTCTTGATATCATCCACGATATTCGGACGGCCCTCGTGCAGCTTCAGGACCACGTCCGCGTCGATGCCGTGCGCCTTCAAAAAGCGCTGGGTCCCGCGGGTGGCCTTGATATGGAACCCTAAGCGGCTGAACTGACGGGCCACGCTCAGCACGGCCGGGCGTTCGGCCTTTGAAACGCTGATCAGGACCGTGCCCGCCTCGGGCAGGGACACTCCGGCGGCCTCGAACGCCTTATGGTAGGCCAGGCCGAAGGAATCCGCGAGGCCCATGACCATGCCCGTGGCGTGCATCTCGGGTCCGAGCACCGGGTCGGCGTCAGGGAATGCATTGAAGGGGAACACCGCCTCCTTGACGCAAAAAGGCGTCCCGGCATACCTCTGTACGGCACGATCGCTCAAGGTCTTGCCCAACATGAGGGCCGCGGCCATCTCGATGAGATCCACGCCGCAGGCCTTTGCGACCAGCGGCACGCTCCGCGAGGCGCGCGGAGAGACACCCAGGCAGTACAGCATATCGTCGCTGATGGCGTATTGGATATTCATGAGCCCCAGTATGCGAAGGTCCAAGGCGATACTCTGCGCATAGCTTCTCATCAACTCGATGTGCTTGGCCGGGATGGATATGGGCGGAATCACGCCGGCACAGTCTCCGGCATGCACGCCGGAAAGCTCCACATGCTCCATAACGGCGGGCATGAAAACATCGCGGCCGTCACAGACCACATCGGCTTCGGCCACGATCGCATTCTCCAGGAACCGCGTGACCAGCGCCGGCCCTGAAACGGCGCAGGTCTTGAGCATCTCGGCATCATGCACGATTTCCATGCCCAGTCCGTCGACGCTCCCAAGCGGCCTGATCACGACCGGAAAGCCGATCTCTTCGGCCAGGATGCGCAGCGCGGCGCTCGAATGGGCCACACCCGAGGAAGGCATGGGGATGGAGAGGGCCGTGATGCGCCTGCGCAGGCGTGCCCGGTCGGCGGCCTCGGCGAGTGCATCCACCGGGGTGCCCAGCACCCGGACACCACTGGGGGCCAGGACGCGGGCCGCTTCGGCGGCGGCATGCCCGCCGAACTGGCAGATCATGCCCAGAGGTTCCTCCCTCTGATAGATGTCCAGGATATCCTCGGCCGTGAGCGGCTCAAGGTATACGCGGCTTGTCCGGTCCATGCCGACAACCGCTGCGGGATTGCAGTCGACCACGACAGGGGTCTGCCCCATCTTCTCAAGCGCCTTGGCCGCATGGGTGCAGGCATAGTCCACCTCCTGTCCCTGGCCGATCCGCCCCGGACCGCCACCCAGGATCAACACCCCCGGGGGCGTCGGCGGCGGCCAGGGCAAGGCCTGTACCGGCCCGTGAAAGGTCGCGTAATACCACTGGGCGTGCCCCAGGCGCCGGAAGGACTTTTTGATGCCCAGCGCCTCGTGCTGTCGGCGCACCGCGTCACCCCCAACCCCCAGCAGGGAGGCGATCTCGGCATCGGCAAAGCCGTCGCGCTTGGCCTTGGCCATGAGTTCGGCGGATATTTCCCGCCCGTTGCAGGCGCGGATGCCCTGTTCGAGCCTCGCGAGCTCCCCGAGCTCTCTGATGAACCACGGCTTGATGCCGCTCAAGGACGCCAGTTCGTCCGCGTCGGCGCCGCGCGCCAGGGCGGCATAGAGCCTGAAGAGCCGCATGCTGGAAGGCTCGCAGATGTCCTCCAGGCTTTCTTCCGCCGTGCCCGACGCCCCGCCCGGGGCGCCGCTCAACGCGGTGCGCTTGCCATCCAGGGCGCGCACGGCCTTCTGCAAGGCCTCCTTGAACGACCCTCCCACGCCCAACGCCTCACCGGTGGACTGCATGCGGGTGGAGAGCCGGTCCTGCACACCCTTGAAGCGTTCGAACTGGAAACGCGGCAACCGCACCGCCACCAGGTCCATGTCCGCTTCATGGTCGGCAAGCGCAAGCCCCAGGGCCTCGGCCGTCTCATTCAGGGTGAGCCCTGCGGCCAGAAAAGCGGTCATTTGGGCGAGGGGCAGACCGGTGGCGGCGGTGACGAACGCGGAGGTGCGCGAGAAGCGCGGGTTGATCTCCAACACCACGACCCGGCCGCTGTGCGGGTCGTGAGCGAACTGAACATTGGCGACCCCCACGATCCCGAGCGCCTCTACGACGGCCGCTGCCGTGCGCCGCAGACGCGCCTTCAGATCGGCGTCGACGGTAAGCATCGGCAACACGGCCATCGAGTCCCCGGAATGGATGCCCAAGGGATCGATGTTCTCGATCAGGCCGACGGGCAGGATGTCACCCGCGCCGTCCCTGAGGAGCTCGACCTGCAGCTTTTCCCAGCCCAGGAGGGACTGCTCCACGATGACCCGGACAGCGCCGCCCGGGGCGATCCCCTTGCCTGCCACGACGCGGAGCTCTTCGCTGTTGTACACCAGGGTAGCGCCCTCGCCGCCCAAGGTATGCGATGAGCGCACCACGACCGGATACCCCAGGCGTCCGCATGCCTTTTCCGCATCCTCCAGGTTCACGGACACCGCGCTCTCGGGCAGTTCGACCGCGACCTTGTCGAGCGCGGCCTTGAGCAGCGCCCGGTCCTTGCAGGCCGTGATACCGTGGACACCGACCCCGATCACGGTCATCGCACCGGTCGAAAGCACCCCGGAGTGTTCCAGCTCCAGGACGAGCTTCAGTCCGGCCCGGCCGCCCACCGTTGGCAGACAGGCGTCCACCCGCTCTTTGGCGATGATCCCGGCCAGGCTTTTCGCGTTGAGCGGTTCGATATACGCGGCATCCGCGACATCCGGATCGAGCATGGCATCGGCCGGGTTCGGACTCACCGCCACGGTCCGATAGCCGAGCCCCTTGAGGGCCAGCACGGCCTGGTAGCCGGCGCCGTCATATTCGCTGCCCTGACCAATCGCCATCGGTCCGGCCCCCAGCACCAGCACAGTCTGGAAATCTACTCTCCTGGGCATCCCATCCCCTTTTTTTCTTGAGAAATAAAGCGTGCATCATAGGAAAGCTTAGAGGGGCGAGTCAAGGTCAAAAACAGGCGCCGGTGACGGGAAATCTCGCCTCCCGGTCCCGCCTGAGCGAGCGGAACCGGGAGATGCTACCGTGCTATTCTATGCCGCGGGACGCCATGTAGTTGGCCAGGTCGGCCACGCGGCAGGAGTAGCCCCATTCGTTGTCGTACCAGGTCACCACCTTGGCCATATTGCCCTGCATGATCTGGGTGAACTGGATATCGATGATGGACGAATGCGCGTTGCCCTTGAAATCGATCGAGACCAGGGGGTCGTCCTCACAGGCCATGATGCCCTTGAGGTAGGTCTTGCAGGCCTTGCGCAGCTCGCCCCGCAGCTCTTCGGTGGTGGTTTCCTTGCCGAGCAGGGCCACGAAGTCGACCACTGACACCGTGGGGGTCGGCACGCGCAAGGCATAGCCGTCAAACTTGCCCTTGAGCTCAGGTATGACCAATGCCACGGCCTTGGCCGCGCCCGTGGTGGTGGGGATGATGCTCATGGCCGCGGCCCGGGCGCGCCTGAGGTCCTTGTGCGGCATGTCCAGGATGCGCTGGTCGTTGGTGTAGGCGTGGATGGTGGTCATGAGGGCCTTTTCGATCCCAAAGGCCTTGTGCACCACCAGGGCGGCGGGCGCCAGGCAGTTGGTGGTACAGGAGGCGTTCGAGATGATGTTGTGTTTCTTGGGGTTGTACTGCTTGTGGTTGACCCCCATGACGATGGTGATGTCCTCCTCTTTGGCCGGGGCGCTGATGATGACCTTCTTGGCGCCGCCGTAGAGGTGAGCCGAGGCCTTTTCGCCGGTCAGGAACAGACCGGTGGATTCGACCACGATATCCACGCCCACATCGTCCCAGGGGATCTGCGCCGGATCGCGCAGCGCGAAGTTCTTGATCTTCTGAGTGCCGATAACCAGATGATCCTGCTTGACCTTGACCTCGCCGTTGAACTGCCCATAGTTCGAGTCGTACTTGAACAGATGCGCGTTGGTCTCCACCGGTGAAAGGTCGTTGATGGCGACAACCTGCAGGGTCTCGGGATACTTTTCCAAGACGGCCTTGGTTACCTGGCGGCCGATGCGACCGAAACCGTTAATGCCCAGACGTATCATGGCTCTCCTCCTTTAGTTGTCGTCAATGCGATATTTATGAGCGATGAGCAGGTCGAAATCCTTCTTGAGGAGCTCATGGTAGCGCGAGTTCTCGATGGCGATCGCGCTCAGGCTGGCCACCGCCTCCAGGAAGCGGCATTCATCCTGGCTGAATTCACGCACCTTGTCGGCATACACCCGCAGCACGCCGATGACGGTCTTGCCCAGCTTCAAGGGCACGACCAGGACCGACTTGATGCCCTCGGCCTTGGCCCCGGCGCCGTACTGGAAGTTGGGGTCGGTCTGGGCGTCCTTGATCCAGATCATCTCGCCCTTGAGCGCCTTCTGGTCCAGTCCGCTCTCCTTGATCACCACCGGGCCCTTGCGGAGGTAGCCCTTGGAAAGTCCGAAGGCCGCCCCCATCATGAGACAGCGCCTGCGCGAATCGAGCAGCCGGATGGATGAAGCCTTGAGCCCCATGGCCTCCACCACGCTCTTGACGACCTCCTCCAGGACCGTGGTCATGTCCAAGGAGGCATTGATCACTGTCGCCACTTCATACAAGGCCTGGAAATAATCCCTTTCCTTTGTCTTCATATACCCTCCCTCGCTTCGTTCACCTTTCATCAAACCGGATTCCGCGTGATGCATCTTAAATAACGGCCGCGCATGCGGAGTCAAGTCGCATGTCGAGCGTCTGCGTTCCTCTTCGGCCGGCGGAATTTTCTTCTTTACAGGATATTCGTCGCGCTTGAGGCGGATCAGGAGCGCATCAGGCGCTCGATGCGAGCGACGAGGGGCGGATGGGTATAGTAGAACCAGGCATACAGCGGGTGCGGATGGAGGTTGGACAGGTTGTCGGTGCTCAGCCGCTTGAGTGCCCGGATCAGCGCTTCGCTCTTCCCGGTCAGGGCGAGGGCGAAGTCATCGGACTGGCGCTCGAAGGCCCGGGAGATCATACCGGCAAGCGGGCTTAAGAAAAAGGCCACGGGCTGCGCGAGCAGGCTTAGGAGCAGAAGCCCCGCGTACGGCACGGGGTGAGTGATGCCGAAGGAGGCGTACAGCGGCGGCCAGCCGAGCAGCAGATAGGCCCCGTAGAGCACGGCCAGCGATATCAGGAAGGCCCCGATAAGCTGCACGCGGACATGTCCTTTCTTCCAGTGCCCGATCTCATGGGCCAGCACGGCCAGGATTTCATCGGGTGCGTGCGAGGACAACAGCGAGTCGAAGAGCACGATGCGCCGCGAGCGGCCCAGGCCGGTGAAATAGGCATTGGAGTGGCGGCTGCGCTTGAGCGCGTCGACCCGGTAAACCCCCTTGGCCTTGAGGCCGGCCTTGCCCATCAGGCCCATCACGCCCCCGCTGATCAGCGGGTCGTCAAGCGGCTCGAACTTGTTGAACAGGGGCGCGATGATCAGGGGGTAGAGCACGGTCATCAGGAGCTGGAAGACAGCGTAGAAGCCCCACATCCAAAGCCACCAGGTATGTGGGGCCGCGCCGATCAGGGCGAACAGCGCCGCCAGGAGACACCCTCCCAGCACGGCGCTGATGAGGGCGGTCTTGGCAAAATCGGCAAGCCACAGCCTGAGGGTGATGGTGCTGAAGCCGAAGCGCCGTTCGATGACAAAGGTGCGGTAGAGGTCAAAAGGGACGCCGGCCGCACCCATGATGGCCCCGATGCAAAAGCAGAATATGATGCCGGCCGGTACCAGCCCCAATTGCCGGGCCTCAAGCAGCCCGGAGAGCCAGGGTATCAGTCCGCTGAAGAGCACCGCCAGGACAAGCGCGCCCTGGGAGAGATCCTCCCACAGGCCGATGCGGGTGCGGGCCACGGTATAGTCCCGGATGCGCGACAAGGTCTCGGGTTCGATCTCGCCTTTCAATACCGCGGGCACCTCGTGCCCGTGCGCCCTGAGATAGGCCATGTTCAGCCGGTCCAGTGCAAATCTGGCCCCCACGCTAAGGACAAAGAGCGCCAGGTAGGCGGCAACCAGACCCGTCACGCCTCGGCCCCCAGGCCTGCGCGGACGGTCCCGTACGTCATGAGGGGACCCGGCCGATCAGCCACCGTCGGTCTGGGGAAAGGCCGTGTTGGTGTAGAGATACTCCACCTTTTCCTTGTGCCGTTTTTCCTCGTTGGCCATGCGGATGAGCATGTCCTTGACCGACCCGTCCGGGTGGATGGCGGCCAGAGAGGTGTAGAACTGATATGAGTTCTGCTCGCGATGGGCTGCGACCAGGTAAACGTCCTTGCTCTCCATGTTCTTTTTGATATCCGGCTTTTCCAGGTGCTCGGCGATCTTGTAGTCCACGACCTCGGAAAGCCGTAAGGCCTCCTTGCCGAACTTGCCGGCCTGATAGTCTTCCAGGAAGGCCCGGTGCTTCTTTTCCTCGCCCGCCAGGAGTTCCAGGGCCTGCTTGGCGGTCTGGTCCTCGACCTTGGCCATGAGCCCCTGATAGAACTCGTACGCCTCGATCTCCCGCTGGATGGCGATGTCGATGAAATCGGAAAGCCTGCGCTCCTCCATGAAGACCTCCTTTGTGTTTATAGGGATAATAATAGGGACTTGGAAAAAATAAGCAAACAAATTATGAAATCATCATCCTCATCCGATGCCTCTGGGGCCTTGGTTTCCATGGCGGCGCATCACCCGCGCCAGTCGATGTGATCGATTAATCATTTACCCCGTCTTCAACGAGCGCACCTCTGATCTGCATCTGGACCCGATATAAAAAGACATCAAGTTGTCCCGGCGTGTCGGTGAATAACGCGGGAGTTCATGGGTGACGGTGCATTGTTGATTGACAAATCATTTTGATGAAGGCACTATCAGGCATACCGTCGGGCTCGGACGGGTGAGGGCCTCGCGAGTCCGCGAAATGATGTGTGACACGTTGCGGATGGGGGCACCACCACTCAGGGAATGGACAAGATCCGGGACAAGGGGGGAGAAAAAAGGGTTTGATGAATCCTGAACGAATGTGGCACCAATCATATCGGCCCGGTGTTCCCCCGGAAACCGCCGCCACGCCACCAAACAAGGCCGAGCAGCTTTCCCGGAGCGCTCCTTCCTATCCCAAAAGGCATGGGCCTCGGGCACAGACACATGCGGGGGTGATCAGATGCGTTCCCTCGTGACCGGGGCCACGGGTTTTATCGGCGGGGTGCTGGCGCGGGGACTGCAGGGCCGGGGCCACGCGGTGCGGGTCCTGGCCTTTTCCGGTGAGGACACCGCGCCCCTGGAGGAGCTGGGCATGGAGGTCCGCCGCGGAGACCTGACGGATCGCAGAAGCCTGCGGGGCCTCGCTGACGGGGTGGACACGGTCTATCATGTCGCCGGCCGGGTGATTGACTGGGGCACGCGCCAACAATTCTACGGCGCGATCTACGATGCCACCCACAACCTCGTGCAGGAATCCCTGGGCAAGGCCTCGCGCTTCGTCTACATCAGCTCGATTGCGGCACTCGGCTTCGGGCGCCACCTCAAAGGCCTCAAGGAAAGCGATCCGGCCGTCAAGTGCGGGATACCCTACTGCGACGCCAAGCTGGACACGGAACAACTGGTCATGGCCGCGCACCTATCCGGCACGATCGACGCCAGCATCATCCGTCCCTCCAATGTCATCGGTCCCGGCAGCGTGTGGGTGCGCGAGATCGTGGACAAGATGCTGAGCATGCCCGTGCCGCTCATCGACGGCGGACGCTACAGCGCCAGCCTGATCTCCGTGAACAATCTCGTGGACGGCATCATGCTGGCGGGCACACTGGATATCGCCAAGGGCAAGGTCTATCACCTGCGCGACGACTGGGACATAACCTGGAAGCAGTACCTCAGCGACCTGGGGAACCTGGTCGGCAAGCGGCCCGCCTTCAGCGTCCCCTACCCGGTTGCCCGGGCCGCGGCCTGGGCGTGCGACATGGTCTGCACGCCTTTGGGTATCAGGCCGCCCGGGTCGCGATTGTCCATCGATGTCACGGGTCGCGACATGGATGTCGACAACACGCTGGCCAAGCGGGAACTCGGCTGGCGCACGAAGGTCTCATACACCGAGGCCATGGACGACATTGCCGCATGGGTGCGGGAACATTACCGTACGCGGACATGATGATGTTAACTGCTTCATGCGAAAATAAGACTTCCCCCTCACCCTGTCCCTCCCCCACGAAAAGGGGGGAGGGGACTAAACACTTCCAGCATGGTGCTTTTTTTATGCCTTTTCTTTGGTTCAACCCTCTCCAGACAATACCTATACATCCCAATCACGGGCTATACACGTCCCATCCCCCGGGGTACCCGCGCAGCGGGTCGCGGGAGAGGGACAGGGAGAGGGGGCAGGCTCTCTATTCATCCTTCGTCGTGCCCTTTTTACGGGCATGAGGATTAATTGAGCAATGGAAGAGGAGGTTCTATGGCACTTTCGATCGTCTTATGGGCCCTGTATCTGAAGCTCAAGTGGGCGGCATGGCGCAATACCGGCTTTCAGAGCCTTATCGCCGACATGCGCATGCGCTTCCTCATCAGGACCGCGGACGGCAAACGGGGACGCCTGTTCATCTTCGAGCACGGCTCGATCGGCTCGCTTGCCGGTGCCCATCACGACTGTGACGCGGCCCTGGTCTGGTCCGACCCCTTCACCGCGCTTAAGGTCATGCTTTCGGGCAGCGAGAAGGCCGTATTCTTGGCCGCCGCCAGGGGAAAGCTGAAGGTGGAAGGGCTCGTTTCCTACATCCAATGGTTCAACGACGCCGTGAAGCTCACCTGGTAAGGGTGCGCATCACGGCTACATGAGGAGGAAGGGGGTATGCCCCAGAAAAAGAATGCACAGATCACCGGCGGTCACGTCGTGGCCCGGTACCTCAAGGAGGTCGAGCGGGTCCATACCCTGTTCACCCTCTCGGGCGGTCATATCGAACAGGTCCTGGACGGCTGCGCGCACTACGGAATACGCTGCATCGATGTGCGCCATGAGCAGGCCGCGGCCATGATGGCCGAGGCCTGGACCGTATACACCAAGACCCCCGGGGTGTGCCTGGTCACGGCCGGGCCCGGCTTCATGAATGCGCTCACGGGCATTGCCAATGCCTGCATGAACAATGTCCCCATGGTTATCTTGAGCGGCCGGCACCCCCTGCGTGACGATCTGAAAGGGGCCCTGCAGGAATTGAATCAGGTCGATATCGTCAGACCGATCGTCAAGTGGTGCGCCTCCTGCCATGATCCCGGCCGCATCCCCGAATACCTGTCCATTGCCTTCCGGCAGGCCGTTCAAGGGCGGCCGGGCCCGGTCTTTCTGGAACTGCCGCCCGAAGTCCTGAACGCGAAAATGCCGCTGGAGGGCGTGACCCTGCCGCCCAGCGCCGCGCGCAGATACAGGGCTCATGCGCGTCACGAGGACCTGGTGAAGGCGGCCGATATCATCAGCGGCGCCAAGGCCCCCCTGCTGTTGGGCGGCAGCGGCGTCGGCTTCAGCGACGCAGGGGCGGCCCTCGGGCGCTTCATCGCCACAACCGGCATACCCTTCATGCTCATGAACTACGGCCGCGGCGAACTGCCCGACGACCACCCCCTCTCGCTCTGGGAGGTGGGCAGCATCGGGATGATGTTCAGCCTGAGCCAGGCCGATGTCCTTATCGCCGTGGGGATCCGATTCAACTGGATCCTGCAGTCCGGCCAGGCCATCCCTGAGCACGTCAAGGTCGTGCGCATCGACATCGATCCGTCCGAGATCGACCGCAACCGGTTGTCCGATGTCGGGCTCCTGGGGGACGCCGCTACGGTGCTGGACCAGTTGACCCCGCTGGTCAGAAAGACCGATCACCGTTCGTGGGTGTCGAACCTGCGCGCCGCGAGCCTGGCGTTCATCGCCCCTGAGCTCAAGGCGCGCTTGGGGCCGTCCGACCCCATCCATCCCATCCGCCTGGTGGACCAGGTGCTCAAGACCGTGGGCAAGGATGCCGTCTATGTCGTGGACGGCGGAGATACCTGCTATTTCGGCACCACGGGGTTCATCTCGCGCGAAAAGGCTGGGGTGGTGCCGGCGGCCGGCGGGCTCCTGGGATGCCTGGGCACCGGATTGCCGTTCGCCCTGGCCGCGAAACTGGCGCGGCCCGACAAGACCGTCGTGCTTTTCACCGGCGACGGCTCCTTCGGGTTCAACGGGTTCGAGTTCGATACCGCGGTGCGGCTCGGCATACCTATTATCTGCGTGGTCAACAACGATTGCGCCTGGGGCATGATCAAGCACTGCCAGGAGCTGTCGTTCGGGAAAGAGGAAAACTTCGTATGCGCGGAGCTGGGCGTGAGGCGCTATGAACGCGTGGTGGAGGCCATGGGTGGATACGGCGAATTCGTCACGCGCGACGAGGAGATCGTCCCGGCCCTCCAGCGGGCGCTTGCATCCGGCAGACCGGCCTGCGTCAACGTGCTGACCGACCCCCATGTCGTGAGCCCGGCCACGCCGCTGCTCTATCAATCGCTCGCCAGAGGATGACCCATGCAGGCGCCGGTATCCTGAAGACCCAGCCGTCACCTCATGAAATCAGTAAAACTTACGCCCATATGATCCTGACGACATCTTTTGTAGGCAGTTTTTTTGTGATTGACGGATGCCGGGGCTTTGACCGTATATCAGGGGCATGAACGCACGTGAATGCCTGTACCTAGGCGGCACGGTCTATACCGTGGAGGAGGCCTACCCCACGGCCGAGGCCGTGGCGGTCAGGGATGGGATCATCGTGGCCGTGGGCAGCGCTTCAGCCTGCCGGGCTACTCTAAGCCGGTCGCATCAGGTGGTCGATCTGAACGGCGGCACCCTGCTGCCGGGCTTCTGCGACAGCCACATGCACCCGGTCTCCACCATCTTTGCCGTCATGCAGTCCGACTTAAAGGGCATGCGCGACATCCCTGAGCTCATCGAGCGGCTGAAACATGCGGACAGGGCGCTGGCGCCGGACAAATGGGTGATCGGGCTCAACTTTGACGAGCAGGACATGGCCGAGCCGCGCCTGCCCAACCGCCATGACCTGGACCGGGTCAGCCTGACCAGGCCCGTGGTGGTGGTCAAGCATGACGGCCATTCGGTGATCGCCAACAGCGCGGCCTTGACCGCGGCAGGCATCACGCCAGGGGTAAGCGCCCCGGAGGGCGGCTCCATCGACCGCGACGAAACAGGCGCGCCCTTGGGCATCTTCCGCGAGAACGCCAAGCCCCTGATCATGAACCACCTGCCGCTGCCCGGCCTGGAGGAGCTGGTGGCCGGTGCGCAAAAGGCCTCTGCCATCATGCTGGGCCACGGCATTACCTCGCTGGGGCTCATCCTGGAGACCGGCCAGGAGGGCGGCAGCTCCTACGGCGCCTTTGACGTGCCGGCCATCGAGATCTTGAGGCCCCATATCCCCCAGGCGCTCTATGCCCTGATCATGTCCCGGGATGTCGAGGCGGTGCTGAAACTTAAAAGTTCGTGCCTGGGAGACACCAGCGGGCGCACGCGCGTGGGCGGGGTCAAGATCATCGCCGACGGCACCTTCGGGTCGCTGACCGCGGCCATGGAAGAAGACTTCAGCGACTCTCCAGGCAACCGCGGCTTCATGATCTGTGAGGAAACCGAGCTTTATGAACTGATGCTTAAGACCCACATCTCCGGGCTGCAATTGGGCATCCACGCCATCGGCGACAAAGCCAACCGGATCTGCATCGAGCTCTACGAGAAGATCTTGAAGGCCCACCCCCGGCAGAACCACCGCCACCGCATCGAGCACGCCTCCATCCTGTACCCCGATCTTTTGCGCCGCGCGCAGGCGCTGGGGTTAGTGCTGTGCGTGCAGCCCCTCTTCATCCGTTCGGACATGCCGTACCTGGATAAGCGCATCGGAAAGGCGCGCAGGGCGCATACCTACCCCTTCAGGTCGATCGTGGACATGGGCCTTGTGGCGGCCGGTTCGTCGGATGCGCCGGTGGAAACCTCAAGCGTGCTGGAGGCCATCGAGTGCGCCGTGACGCGCGAGGGCTATGTGATGGAGCAGGCCGTCGGCATAACCGAGGCCATACAAATGTACACCATCCATGCCGCCTATGCCCAGTTCGAGGAGGACGCGCGCGGCAGCATCGCGATAGGCAAGCAGGCCGATTTCGTGCTCCTGGAGGAAAACCCGCTGAAGGTACCGGCCCATGAGATCCACGCCATACCGGTGCGCGCGACGTTCATCGCGGGCGAGATGAAGTATCCGGTGTGATGTCATCCCTGCGGATGCAGGCATCCAGGGATTTCTTCGTGCTCTTCGTGGTGCAAAAGCAGTTCATACCCACCCGCTCGCGTAAACCGCCGGCAGCCGCTGCATTTTCTAGCGGATGATGCATTCCTCGACGTTTTTCAGGAGCTCGCCGCGCAGCGCCTCCAGCTCCTGAGGCGCATAGGTCGTCCCGGCCGTGAAGCCGGCCTCGACATGCTTGGAGGGCACGAAGCGCTGCAGGGCATAGCGGCGGCCGCCCGCTATCATGCACCCGATCGCCAGGATATCCTCGGGCGCAAGGAGCGAGCGCATCACCGTGGTCCGGAATTCATACGCGATCGAGGACCCCATGATCAAGCCAATGCTCCGCTGAATCGCCGCGAGGTCAACCGCCACGCCGGTGAGCTCAGGATAGCGCGCCAGCGGGGCCTTGAGGTCCATGGCGATATAGTCCACGCACCTCAAGCCGATGATCCGCTCGAGCATGTCCGGGTGCGATCCGTTGGTGTCCAGCTTGACGAGCAGACCCATGGACTGTATCCGCCGCATGACGTCCGGCAGGTCCTTGTGCACGGTGGGTTCGCCGCCGGTGATCGTCACGCCGTCCAGCTTTCCGACCCTGTTCCGGAGGAAAGCCCAGAGATCTTCCTCCGGGATAGGCCGCTGGAAGAGCTCGGGGTTGACCAGCTCGGGGTTATGGCAGAAGGGGCACCGGAAATTGCAGCCCTGGAGAAAGAGCGTGGCACAGATATGCCCCGGATAATCGACGAATGAAACCTTCTGCAAGCCGCCGATATTCATCGTGATATGCTACGCGCTCAGACGTATGCCTGGCAAGAAATTTCTTTAACATTAAAAATATCAATTTCGTTTACCGATAGGAGTAGGGAGCGAACGAATATTGAAACCAGCAGGGGGTACCATCATGGCCAAAGGCAGAGTGCTGGTCATGGACGATGAGGATTTCATCAAGGATGTCATGGGGAGCATGCTTGAGATGCTTGACTATGAGGTCGATTTCGCCAATGACGGCGCCCAGGCCCTGGGCATGTACCAGGAGGCCATGGAAAAGAACTCACGCTTCGATGCCGTGATCATGGACCTGACCATCCCGGGCGGGAGAGGCGGCAAGGAGACCATCCAGGACCTGCTCAAGATCGACGCCAATGCCAAGGCCATTGTTTCGAGCGGCTACTCCAACGACATCATCATGTCGAACTTCAAGGAGTTCGGCTTCGCGGCCGTGATCGCCAAGCCTTTTCAGATCGAGGATCTGCGCAAGGTACTGGATACGATATTCAAGTAATTCCCTTATTCCAGGAGATCAGCGACCTCCTCCGCGGCGCGCGTGGCCACGGCCATGATAGTCTCCGGGTTCGCGCCCAGGGCTGTCGGTATGTAGCCTCCGTCCATCACAAAGAGCCCCGGCACCCGATGGCTCTGCTGATGGGGATCGATGGCCGGATCCGCCGGTTTCACCCCCATGCGGGCCGTGCCCAGGGCATGGAAGGCGCTCAAGATCAGATTGCGGGGCTTCCAATGCCCCGGCGCATTCGGTTCCAGGTCCTCGGGCCGCGCGACCACCGGCCGATCAAAGCTCGGCGGATAGACCCGGCGGACTCCAGCGGCAAGCGGCAGGTGCCCGAGGATGGCGATCGGCCGGCCGAGGTCGTCCATTTTGGCCCGCGAGATCTGGATCAGCACAGGCGTAGGCAATGGCGATTGACATCAAAACGGCAACGCGCACCCGCCCTGAGCGCTGCTGGTTCGCGCTCAGGGCGGATGCGCCGGATTTTTTAAGCGGGGTTCTCCAGGCTGATACCGCGCACCGTCCCCCTGCTGATCTCCTTGCCTGTCGCCTTCGGGGCCGGCCCTTCGCCTCCCTTAGCGGGGTCGTTCCACGGCGTCTCCACCAGGGAAGGGTTTGCGGCATCCACCTTGAAAGGCGTGCGCATCATGAACTCCTGGCGCTTGCCGTTGTTCCACTGGGCCACCGGCCGCAGGTAGCCCGTCACCCGCGAATAGACCTCGGTTGATCCGCCGCACTGCGGGCAGGTCTGGACCTCGCCGGAGAGGTACCCGTGGCTGGCGCAAACGCTGAAGGTGGGGGTAAAGGTGAAGTACGGCAGGTGATAGGTAGTGCAGATGCGCCTGACCATCTCGCGGATGACGTGCGGGTCCTCCACCTGCTCGCCGGCATACAGGTGCAGGACCGTACCGCCGGTATACTTCTGCTGGATCTTGTCCTGCAGGTCCAGGGCCTCGAAGATGTCGTCCGTATAGTTGACCGGCAGCTGGGTGGAGTTGGTGTAGAACGGGTCGCCGCCTGAGCGGTAGGCCTGCTCGTTGGCGCAGATGATGTCCGTGAACTTCTCCTTGTCCATGCGCGCCAGGCGGTACGAGGTGCCTTCGGCCGGTGTGGCCTCGAAGTTGTAGTTGTTGCCCGTCTGCTCCTGGAGCTTGAGGAGCCTGAACCGGATGAAGTCCGCGACCTCCAGGGCGAAATCCATGCCCTCCTTGCTGGCGATGTCCTTGCCGAACAGGTTGAGGCAGGCCTCGTTCATGCCCACGATGCCGATGGTGGAGAAGTGGTTCTTCCAGTACTCGCCCGTGCGCTCCTTGACCGTGTGCAGGTAGTACTTGGTATAAGGGTAGAGGTAGCCGTCGGTGTAGCGCTCCAGGACCTTGCGCTTGAGCTCCAGGCTGTCGCTGGCGATGGTGATCAGGTGCGAAAGCCGGCCCAGGAACTCGTCCTTGCTCCGGCTCACGTAGCCCAGGCGCGGCAGGTTGATGGTGACCACGCCGATCGAGCCGGTCAGCGGATTGGAGCCGAACAGGCCGCCGCCGCGTTTTTGCAGCTCGCGGTTGTCGATCCTCAAGCGGCAGCACATGCTGCGCGCATCCTCGGGGTCCATGTCGGAGTTGATGAAGTTGGAGAAGTACGGCACCCCGTACTTGGCCGTCATCCTCCACAGGCCTTCCAGGTTGGGGCTGTCCCAGTCGAAGTCCTTGGTGATGTTGTAGGTCGGGATCGGGAAGGTGAAGACCCGCCCCATGGCGTCGCCTTCGGTCATGACCTCGACGAAGGCGCGGTTGAAGAGGTCCATCTCGGGCTGGAAATCGCCGTAGAGATCCTCCTGGATACGGCCGCCGATGACCACGCCCTGCCGGGCGTAGTAGGACGGCACCTTGAGGTCCAGGGTCACATTCGTAAAAGGCGTCTGGAAGCCCACGCGCGTGGGTACGTTGATGTTGAAGATGAACTCCTGCAGCGCCTGTTTGACCTGGCTGTAGTCCAGGCCGTCATAGCGGATGAAGGGTGCCAGGAGGGTATCGAAGTTCGAGAAGGCCTGGGCCCCGGCCGCCTCGCCCTGCAGCGTATAGAAGAAGTTCACGATCTGGCCCAAGGCGGTGCGGAAGTGCTTGGCAGGCTTGCTCTCCACCTTGCCCACCGCGCCCTTGAAGCCCTGCAGCAGCAGATCGTAGAGGTCCCAGCCCACGCAGTAGACCGAGAGGATGTTGAGGTCGTGCATGTGAAAGTCGCCGGTCATGTGGGCGTCGCGCACCTCGGGCGGATAGATCTTGTTGAGCCAGTAGAGCTTGCTGATCTCGGAAGAGATGTAGTTATTGAGTCCTTGGAGGGAAAAGGCCATGTTGCTGTTCTCGTTGACCTGCCAGTCGAGCTTCTCCAGGTACTTGTCGATCAGGTCCACGCCCATCCCGGCCTTGATCTCCCTGATCTTGGCGTGCTGGTCGCGGTAGATGATGTAGGCCCTGGCCGTGGCCTTGTACGGCGAGGCGATGAGCACCTCCTCGACGATGTCCTGTACCTCCTCCACCGAGGGGATGCCCGTGATGGTCTGCTGGGCCATGTTGACGACCCTGAGCATCAGACGCTGGGCCATCTCGTCATCGAATTCACCGGTGGCCTTGCCTGCCTTGACAAGCGCATGCGTAATCTTGGATGCGTCGAATCCTACGACCCTGCCGTCCCTCTTTCTGATCTTCTCGAACATCGAACCTCCGCTATATATAGTATAGTTATCTTTGCCGAATACTAGATATAGTGTGTTCTCGGTTTTTTGCAAGGGGAACTTTATTCTTTTTTTAAGAAAAATAATTCCCTCTTCCAGGCCTTGAAGGATCAGGCCGCGCAGGGTGTCGCGGCGATGGCCGATCGGCTATTCGCCGTCCTTGTACATGCCCTCGATGAGCTCGGCGTAGTGCTGGTTGATCACCTTGCGCTTGAGCTTCAGGGTCGGTGTGAGCTCGCCGCTGTCGATGCTGAACTCGCGGGGCAGGACCCGGAAGGCGCGCAGCTGTTCCACACGGGCATAGTCCTTCATGAGGGCCTTGATCTTGGTGTCGTAGAACTGCACGATCTCGGGCTTCTTGACCAGATCCTCGTGGGAGGAATAGGTTATCCCCTGCGCCTTGGCATAGTTTGCCAGCTCGGCGAAGTTCGGCACGATGAGCGCGCTCAAGAACTTGCGGCCTTCGCCGATAACCACCGCCTGCTCGATGAAGAGGTCCGCCACCAGGGTGTTCTCGATATTCTGCGGGGAGATGTTCTTACCGCCCGAGGTGATGATGATGTCCTTCTTGCGGTCGGTGATATGCAGACAGCCTCTGGCATCGACAAACCCGATATCGCCGGTGGCGAACCAGCCGTCCGGTGTGAAGCAGGCCTTGGTGTCATCGGGCTTGCCGAAGTAGCCCTTCATGACCTGGGGGCCTTTGATGAGGATCTCGCCGTCGTCCGCGATCTTGATCTGGGTATCGGCCACGGCCGGTCCCACCGACCCGAACTCGAAGACCTCGAAGGTGTTGACATTGGTGACCGGGGAGGTCTCGGTCAGTCCGTAGCCGTTGTGGAGCGGCACGCCGATGGAGTTGAAGAAGCGGTCGATCTCGACCGCCAGGGGGCCTCCGCCGTTGATGGATATGCGCATGCGATTCAGCCCCAGGGCGGCCCTCAGCTTGGAGAAGACCAGCCTTTCGGCCAGGCTGTACTGGAGGCCGAGGGTCCACGGCATGTCCTTGTTCTGGACGATATAATCAACGGCGCGCTCGCCCACGGCCTTAGCCCAGCCGAAGAGCTTCTGCTTGACCGGCGTGGCCTTCTCAACGCCGGAGGTGATCCCGGTATACATCTTTTCAAAAAGACGCGGCACGCTGCAGATCAGCGTGGGCCTGATCTCCTGCAGGTTGGTGAGCACGGTGGAGAAGCTCTCCGCCAGACTGATGACGGCCCCGATATGGAGCATGAGGTAGACGCCTACCGTGCGGCCGAAGGAGTGGCTCCAGGGCAGTATCGCCAGGGCCTCATCCTGGTGGGAGAGATGACTCGCGTGCGAGGCATAGCACTGGTGGACATTGGCGATGAAGTTGCGGTGCGTGAGCATGACGCCCTTGGGCGAACCGGTGGTGCCCGAGGTATAGATAAGGGTCGCCAGATCATCCGCCGTCGTATCATTCAGGCGCTCGTCGAAGATGCGCTTGTCTTTGGCCCTATCGCCCAGGGCCATAACGGCCCCCAGGCCGAGAATATTCTTGTCGGACGTCGCCACGTCATCAAAGGTGATGATCTTCTTGAGCCCTTTGACCTTGGCGCGCACGCTCAGGATGCGCTCCAGGTGCTCCTTGCCGGAGACGAAGCACACCTTGGCACCGGAGTCGTTGATGATGTAGGCGGCCTCTTCACCGGAGTTGGTGGCATAGATGGGCGCGTCGGCCGCGCCGATGGAGAGCACGGCCAGGTCGGCCGCCAGCCATTCCCAGCGGTTGTCCGAGAAGATGGCCACGATATCGCCCTTCTTGACCCCCAGCGAAATCAGCCCCAGGCCGAGGCTCACGACCCGCCTGGCCATTTCGTTCCAGCTGATCGCGGTGTATGCCCCCTGGTCCTTGTACCTGACGCAGGTCTCGTACTGGTAGCGTTCGGCACGGTTATGGAACATCCCCGCTATGGTTTTCTCGGAATAACTCATGCCACCCCCCAAGGCTTCAATGATCGGAACCATACCATGCATGCGATAGCGCATTCGTGCTCAAAGCTCAAGGGGCTTTTCTAAAATTCTATAGTGATTAGATATTATTGATTTTATCTGGCAATCTGGCGCCTCAGCACGTGGACCAGGTATAAGCCTGACAGGGCGATCGGGATCGCGGGCAGGACCTCCCAGGTGAGGACGGCATGCAGGTCCTGTCCCAAGAGCGCGTCACGCGCCACCGTGCACAGGAAGATGATGGCCAGGTTGTGCGGCAGCGACCCCAGGAGGGTGCCCCAAAAATACTCCCTGAAGCTGATGGACAACGCCGATGCCCCGTAGTTGACGGCCGGGTCCGGGACCAGCAAGGTCCGGGCATATACCATGAACAGCATGGCATTCTCACGGATCTTGGCGGCGATCCAGTCCGGGAGCAGGGCCTTCAAACCCTCCGCCCCGACCAGGGGCTTCACGGTGCGGACCGCGATGAAGATGGCGCAGGCCGCCACGAGCGAGCTGGTCTGGACGGCAAGGAACCCCAGCCACGGCCCGAAGACGATGCCGCCGGCCATGGCCAGCGGCGTGGCCGGGACAAAAAAGGCGATGCCGACGGTGAAGCAGGCCATATACAGGATCACGCCCATCCAGCTTAAGTCCCCGACCATATGAATGATGCCGCCCAGCGAGAAATCGGCCTGGTGTACAAGGAAGCCCATCAGGATGAGGATCAGGCCTCCCAGGTAGATACCCGTCCTTTTCAAGGTCTTGCTGCCCTCATGTATGCGCATGCCGCCGCCTCAAAGTGAAATTCTCATCATATTTTTCGGTAAGATGTGCTAATACATAACAGCATGCGGCACGCCTTAACCATCGATGTCGAGGAATTCTTCCAGGTGCATGCCCTGTCGAGGGTGGTCTCCATGGATACATGGGACGCCTATCCGTCTTCCGTGGAAGAATCCGCCGAACTGATCCTGAACCTGCTGGAGGCCAGGGGCGTCAAGGCCACGTTCTTCTGCCTGGGCTGGATCGCCGAGCGGCACCCGGGCCTCATCCGGCGCATCCACCGCGCCGGACATGAGATCGCCTCGCACGGCTATGCCCATACGGTGATCTATGACCAGGAGCCGGCCGTCTTCCGGGCGGACACCTCCAAGGCCAAGTCCATCCTGGAGGACATCACCGGAGAGGCGGTCCTGGGTTACCGGGCCCCCACCTACTCCATCACGAGGCGCACCCTGTGGGCGCTGGATATCCTGGAAGAACTCGAATACCGCTACGATTCGAGCATCTTCCCGATCCGGCACGACAATTACGGGATCCCTTCCGCCCCGCGCTTTCCGCACCGTTTGAGCCCGCGCCGCCTGGTCGAGTTTCCCATCTCCACGGTACGCTTCGGGTCGGTCAACCTGCCGATCGCGGGCGGCGGCTACTTCCGCCTGCTGCCCTACCCGGTTACCCGGCAAGGCCTCCGGAGGATAGCCGGCCAAGGGCACCCCTTCATCTTCTACGTCCACCCCTGGGAATTCAATCCGGGCATCCCGCGCGTGGCGTCGTTGTCGGCCCTGTCGCGCTTCCGCACCTACGTGGGCCTCTCCAGGACCCAGGCCCGCTTCCAGCGCCTCCTAGCGGATTTTCCCTTTACCACGGCCTCGAATGTCCTTGCCGACCTCGGCCTGCTGTAACTCCCGGTCTCACCTCGCAGGCAGATCAAGCCTGTGGCGAGCCGGCTTCGGCTACTCGTGCCTGAGGGCCTCGATCGGATCGAGACGCGCCGCCTGGCGCGCCGGGAAGTAGCCGAAGACCACGCCCACGGCGGCGGAAAAGACGAACGCGACGGCGATGATCTCGGGGCTGGGGATATAGGGCATGGAAAGGATCTTCGCCCCCACGGCGGCCATACCCAAGCCCAGCACGATGCCGATGACGCCGCCGAAGGAGGAAAGCACCACGGCCTCGATCAGGAACTGCAGCAGCACCTCGCGCTCCAAGGCGCCGATGGCCAGGCGCGTGCCGATCTCGCGCGTGCGCTCGGTGACCGAGACCAGCATGATGTTCATGATGCCGATGCCGCCCACCAGAAGGCTCACGGCCGCCACCGCGCCCAACAGGGCGGTCAGCACGCGCGTGGTGCTGGTCATGGCCTTCACGATCTCCTGCATGTCCATGACATGAAAGTCGTCGTCCTTGCCCTCGTCGATCCTGCGCCGTTCGCGCATCAACGCCATGATGTCCTGCTTGATCCTGTCGGTGGAGTAGCCGTCCAGGGCCGAAACGTAGATGGCGCTGACATCCGTATTCCCGACCATGCGGCGCTGCAGGGTCTTGAGCGGTATCAATACGGTATCGTCTTCGTCGCGGCCGAAGCCGGACTGCCCCTTGCCGGCGAGCACGCCGATCACCTGGCAGGAAAGCGTGCCCAGCCGCAGGGAGCTCCCCAGCGGATCCTGAGCGCCGAAGAGCTCCTTGCGCACGGTGGCGCCGAGGATACAGACCGCAGCGCCGGCGTGCTGTTCGCTCTCGGTGAAGGCACGGCCGCTGTCGATCTTCCAGTTGCGCACCGCCAGATAGTCGCTGGTGGTCCCCATGACCTGGGTGGACCAGTTCTTGTTGCCGGCGATGGCCTGAGCCGCCTGTGAGGCCGTGGGCGCCACGGCGGCCAGCCCCGTGATCTCGCGCCGGATGGCATCGGCGTCCGCGGTCTTGAACATGTCGGCCGCGGCGCTGGCCCCGCCCGGACCGCGGAACCCCTGGCCGGGACGGACCTGCAGCATATTGCTGCCCAGGCTGCCGATGTCGGCCTTGACCTGGGCCGTGGCGCCGTTGCCCAGCGTGACCATGACAATGACCGCCGCCACGCCGATCACGATCCCCAGGATGGTCAAGCTGGAACGCAGGACATTGCGGCGGATGGAGCGTAAGCCTAAGAGGACCGTCTCCCAGATCATGCCTGCTCCTCCCCGTTGAGGGTCTTGCTTTCGATCAGCCCGTCCAGAAAGCTGATCGTGCGACTGGCGTACCGGGCCATGGCGTGCTCATGCGTCACCATGATGATGGTCACGCCGTCTGTGCGGTTGAACTCAGACAGGAGCTTCATGATCTCACGGCTCATGGATGAATCCAGGTTCCCGGTGGGTTCATCGGCCAGGAGCACCTGGGGCGCGATGACCATGGCGCGCGCGATGGCGACCCGCTGCTGCTGACCGCCGGAGAGCTCGGCGGGGGTATGCCTTTCCCACCCGGCCAGCCCAACGGCCGCCAGGGCCTCGCGGGCGCGGCCATGGCGCTCTCGCCGGGGCACGCCGCGGTAGATGAGCGGCAGCTCCACGTTCTCCAGGGCCGAGGTGCGCTGCATGAGGTTGAAGCCCTGGAAGACGAACCCCAGGTAGTTGCGGCGCAGGATGGCGCGCTGGTTACGCGTCAGGCCGCCCACGTCGACCCCCTTGAACAGGTAGCTCCCCGAGGTCGGCACATCCAGACAGCCCAGGATATTCAGACAGGTGGACTTGCCCGAGCCGCTGGGCCCCATCACGGCCACGAACTCGCCCTGCGTGATCGTCAGATCGACGCCCCGCAAGGCCGCCAGGGAGGCGCCGCCCACGCCGTACACCTTGGTGATGCCCTTGAGCCGGACCAGCGGCTCCGATGGGGGTGTATCCGTCATCATCGAGGGGCGCTCACACTCGCCACGATCAACTCCATACCCGGGGTGATGTCGCCTTTGACGATCTCGGTCATGACGCCGTTCGTGGCCCCGGTCCGCACGGCCACGGCCTGCGGCCGACCGTCCCTCAGCACCCAGACCGTCTGATCCGCCGCCCCCCTCTTCATCACCACGTTCTTCGCTGAGGATCTCTGTCGTGGCGGGCGCGGCATGAGCTTGCTCATCACGCTGCTCTTCCCCCCACTTTCCGCGTCCCCGACCTCGGGTGCAAATCGCAGGGCGGCATTCGGCACCAGAAGCGCATTCTCGATCTTCTGCACCGTGATGACCGCCGTGGCCGTCATGCCCGGGCGCAGACTCAAGTCCGAATTGTCGACCGCCAGCACCGTGTCATAGGTCACGACGCCGTCGGTTGTCTTCGACCCGTAGCTCACGCGCGTGATCTCGGCCTGGAAGCTGCGGTCAGGGTAGGCGTCCACGGTGAAGGTGGCCGCCTGTCCGGGTTTGATCCGTCCCACATCGGCCTCGTCCACGCTGACGTTGA
>JAKQBR010000255.1 GCA_029574005.1 Deltaproteobacteria bacterium
ATGATCGAGCTGGTCCACACATCAACCACACTGCGCCCCGACGAGCTGCCGGTTCCGCACGCGGATTTCTTCCAGGCCGCGGCCGAATCGAGCGGCGAGATCGTGCTGAACGACGCCAGGATCTGTCTGGCCTTGACCACCATCGGCGAGGGCCGGCTGGGGGCGCGGGTTATCAAGGGCGGTGAGATCGCCCCCCACAAGGGCATCACCTACACCGCCTCCGGCTTTCGCTGCGAGGGCTTGAGCCCCAAGGACCAGACCATCATCGAGCATACGCGCTCTTTCCCGGGCATCCGTTATGCCGTATCCTATGTGCGCGACGCGCAGGAAATGGCCCGCTATCGCTCGCAGTGCGGCGCCTCTACCTACCTGATCGCCAAGCTGGAGCGCCGGCCGGCCATCGCTGACGCCCGGAACATCGCGGCCCTCTGTGACGAGCTGTGGCTGTGCCGCGGGGACCTGGGGGCCGAGCTGGGCACCTGCGCCATGGCCCAGGCCGTGCATCTCTTCTCGCGACGCCTGGCCGACCTGCCGGCGCCCGTCGTGCTGGCCGGTCAGGTCCTGGAACATATGACGGCGCATGTGCATCCGACCCGGTCGGAGGTCTGCTGCCTGTACGACGCGCTCGCTTTGGGGTATCGCGGCATCGTGCTCTCGGACGAGACGGCCGTAGGCCTCTATCCGGTCGAGGCCTGCCGCGCAGCCGCCCTTTTCCTCACTCCCGGGGGTGCTGAATCATGATGCCCGAGCACCTCTCCCGACGCGACTTTCTTCACTTTGCCGGGGCCGCGGCCCTTGGGTTTTCGCTCTGGCCGATGGGACGAGAGGCGGATCGATCACCGGCGGATTCTTCCACCCCGCCCTTAACATCAGGGCCCGCACCTGGCTGCCTTGACGGCGGCAAGGGCGCATGCGTCCGGGTTGAATCCGGAGAACTGCAGGGTTACAGGAGCGGACGCCTATTCGTCTTCCGTGGCATTCCCTATGCGCGCGCTGAGCGTTTCGGACCGCCCCGGCCGGTGCCGCCCTGGGTCGGGACACGGTCGGCTCTCAAGCCGGGGCCAAGGTGCCCGCAGCTGCCGTCCCGGCTAGAAATCGTCATGGGCACGCTGCAAGAGACGCCCGTCATGTCCGAGGACTGTCAGGTCCTGTCGGTATGGTCGCCCGATCCGGCGGGCAAGCGCCCGGTCATGGTCTGGATTCACGGCGGCGCCTACGTCACGGGGGGCGGCGAGGAGGCCTGGTACGATGCATCCAGGCTCGCCGACGAAGGCGATGTCGTGGCCGTAACCATCACGCACCGCCTGGGTGCCTTCGGGTATTTCTCACCCGCACCTTGTGGCGTGAGGAACCCCGGTCTCGAAGATCAGCTCGCGGCGCTGGCATGGGTTCAAAGAAACATCGCCAAATTCGGCGGTGATCCTGATAATGTGACGGTATTCGGCCAATCCGCGGGCGGGCATGCCATCGCATCGATCCTGGGAACATGCGAGCGCCCGCCGTTCAGCCGTGCCATTCTCCAAAGCGCTCCGCTCGGCATGACGATCGGACAAAAGGATGCCGAGGCCGCGGCCCGTGAGTTCAACCGTGCGCTGGGAAAGCCGCTTAGAGCGGCAAGCGTAGACGAAATGATCGCAGCCCAGGGCAACGTCCTGGCTGCCTCCAATCGCGGCCTCGCCTTTGGGCCTGTCGGCGTCGATACGCTCAAGCCGGTGGTAAACCCTGATGTGCGCCTGGATGTCCTTATGACATGGACGCTCGATGACGCGGCACCGTTTGCAGCGCTCATGCACCCCGGGGGCACATATGGCGGCCCCGTGGATAGACTGGCGACGCGCATCGGCACCCGCATGCATTTCTCGGGTCCGGGCCGGAAACTGGCAGCAGCCTTGCGTGCCAGGGGCCAGAGGGTCGCCGCCTACGAGATCGTCTGGCGACCCCAGGGGGGCCGCTTCGGGGCGTGTCACTGCGTCGAGCTCCCGCTCCTGTTCGGAAATAAGGCCGTATGGGATGGCGCCCCGATGTTGGGCTCTGCCCCATGGGACGAAGTGGAGCACCTCGGCAGGCAAGCCCGCACACAGTGGGCGGCCTTCGCCCGATCAGGCGAGCTTCCCCGGCCGACTGCATGGCTGGTGCGACAGGTATAGCAGCCAGGCGGTGTTCGGATTGACCTTGGATTCGTCGGTCATTCCCGCGCAAAGAAGTGATAGGCTGTCCCCATGAGAGGGGCGGCGTTCATACAAACACGACGCGGGCTATTGGGTAGCCGTGAGCAACCGCGATCAGGCTCACCGGAAGGATCGGAATCATGTGGCGCAGCCATCCTCTCTTACCAGCATTGACGAAGGCGCAGTGATGCGGCCCAACTGCCGCACACCGTCCTCGCCATCGTCCACGGGCAGGTAGCATGCCGAGCGCCACGTTATCCACCGCCAAGGGCTGATAGGTGAAGTGCCGGTCGTCAAACATGGACGCGCGGCTGGCCGCGGCCGTCCACGGCGATGACCCGGCAATGTCTCGCAAGTGCTGGCGAGGGATGGAAATCTGCGGTATGATTGGTTGTGGAAGTGTCATCACCGTGCGGCCGGCGGCTGTATCTGAGCGATGCCGCCGCTTGAACGGTGAAATGATCGAGCCGGGGGAGGGTGAACCAATGAATGAGAAGCCCAGCCTGAGGGCCGTTTTCATCCGCGAGGGGCTGGTCCGTCCGCTGTTGGCGCTCAACAGGGTGCTGAGCAAGGACAACGCGCGCAGGCAGCGTATGCAATTCGAGCGCACCTCTAAGCTGATGCCGATCCCTGCCGGCCTGCGGATTGAGCGCACAGCCTTGGGCGGCGTACCGGCGGAGGTGCTGATTCCCAGGAATGAGCGCGGGGGCGGGGCACTGATGTATATCCACGGCGGCGGCTATCTGATCGGCAGCCCCCGCACGCATCGGGCCATGGTCGCCCGCCTGGCGATCCGCGCCCGCATGCGGGCTTATCTGCCGGATTACCGACTGGCGCCCGAACACCCCTTCCCCGCCGCCCTTGACGATTGCATGCAGGCCTTCAATGGCCTTCTGCAACGGGAGGCGCGCCTGGTGCTGGCCGGCGAGTCTGCCGGCGGAGGATTGTGCGTCGCCCTGTGCCAGCGCATTTTGGAAGAGGGGCTGCGCGTGCCGGAAAGGGTGTACCTGCTGTCGCCATGGTTGGACCTCAGCCTGAAACAGGAATCCTACACCACCCGCAACCATCTTGACCCCATGCTGAAGACCGGCTGGCTCAAGGCGCAGTTCGTTGCGCCCTATGCGGCCGGCGCAGACACGCATCAACCCGGCATGTCGCCCATCTACGGCCGGGCGGATGGCTTTCCGCCCACCCTGATCCATGTCGGCACGCATGAGATCCTCCATGATGAGGCCCTGGCCTGGTCGGAAAAGCTGAAAGACTCAGGCGTCACCGTGCAGGTGCATGTCGGCCGGGGGTTGTGGCATGCCTGGCCTTTTTTCGCGCCCGTCGTTCCGGAAGCGAACCGCGCCCTGCGCCAGGCAGGCCACTGGCTGCGCGTGTGACGATCATCCGGAGACGGCTCGCACTGGGGTGCTGTTTCCCGTATCAGGCTGAAATTTAGGCCTGCAGCAGCACTCCGGACCGGGCTTCCATTTATGATATTCTAACATACCCATTAAATCATAGAATTGGACATGCCCCGCCTTTTAGACTATTGCACCGGCAAGAGAGTCCTCAAGTTTCCTGACCGCTTACCCCAGGCAGTAAACGATGGGCAAAGAGCCCTCTGAGGACTTATTTCATCCATGATCGGAGGCCTTTTGCAACGCACCGTCTATATCATCGGTCATAAAAACCCGGATACCGACTCCATTGCGGCCGCAACCGCCTACGCCCATCTCAAACAGACGCTGGGCATGAGCGAGGCCCTGGCGGCGCGCGCCGGGGCTGCCAATCCACAGACCGAATACGTATTCAACCGCTTCGGCGTCGAACTGCCCGTATTTGTCCCGGATCTTGTACCGCGGGTCGAATACTACCTCTCCGACGAGGCCCCAACGGTCAGCGGCGATACGCCGCTCTGGGAGGCCCTGGCCTTGATGGGACAGGTCGAGCGCAAGGTCCTGCCCATCGTGGACGGCCAGGGGCGCTACCAATCCATGCTCCACTACAGCGCCTTTGCCGAGAATATCCTCACCAAGATCAACCCGCACAAGAAGGCGGTCGTCCCCACCAGCATCAGCCACCTCATCTCCACGATCAAGGCGCAACCGATCGTGGTGCATGACAGAGGTACCCTGTTCAAGGCCCGCATCGTCGTGGCCGCGCTGGAAACGCAGTCCTTCGCGGAGCACCTGAACGCCGAGCCGATAGAGAATACCGTGGTGATCGTTGGCGACCGTGAAGACGTGCAGCGCATCGCCATCGAAGCCGGCGTGCGGGCCGTCATCGTGATCAACGGCAACATGATCCCCAAAGAGCTGCGCGAACTGGCGGACGAGAAACGGGTCTCAGTCCTGGTTTCCCCGTACGACACGTCGAGCACCGCGCTCCTGGTCATCTACTCGACCCCGGTGTGGACCATGGGGGATGCGAGCATCGCCACGGTGCGCCTGAGGGATTCGCTCAAGAACGCCCGCGCCGCCATCAGCGCCTCGCCGAGCAGGTCCGTGGCCGTGGTTGACGACGAGGGCCGGGTCGTGAATGTCTTCGCGGAAGGCGACCTCATCAATGAGCCCAAGATCGATGTAATCCTGGTCGACCACAACGAGCTGTCCCTGGCTGTGGAAGGCGTCGAAAACTATTGCATCCTGGAGGTTATCGACCACCATCGCATCGGGCCTCTGACCACCAAGTACCCCATCACCTTCCTGAACCGGGTGGTGGGGGCGACCTGCACGATCGTGGCCAATATGTATCGCGAGTCACGGGTGGCTATCCCCAAGCCGATCGCCTCGATCCTCCTGTGCGGAATCCTGTCCGACACGCTGACGCTCAAGTCCGTCACCACCACGGAAATCGACCGCGAGGCCGCGGAGTATCTCTCCAACATCACCGATCTGGATATCGAGGCGCTGGGCAGGGATATCATGGGGTCCGCCTCGGCGGCCACACGCCTGCCGGCCGAAGAGATGATCAAGCTCGACCTGAAGGAATACGAGGCCTCGGGCGAGAAGATCACGGTCAGCCAGATCGAGGTCACCTGCCATGACGAACTCATGGAGCGACAGGAAACGATCCTTTCGGCACTCAAGTCTTACCGCGAGACGAAAGGGCTCTATCTTTGCGCGCTTATTGCCACCGACGTCACCAAGCTGACCAGTCTGCTCTTTCTCGACGCGGACAAGACCTTCCTGGCACAGATCACCTATCCCAAGGTCTCCCCGGGGATTTATACACTCAAGGACCTGCTCTCACGCAAGAAGCAGCTCATGCCCACCCTGTTCGAGCTCATGAAAAAGGCCAAGGAACCCCAGGGTGGGCACGACTCTGGAGGCATGCTGCCGTGAAGATCGATGACATGGTGCGGTCCATCAAACTGTGATCGGGGATCTGCGTCTGAAGGCCCAAGCCGGGCAACAGTACAGGCGGTTCAGACAACAGCTGAACACCTTGCCGATCGGCTCGTGTGTCAACCCTGACGGGTGGAGCTGCTCCTGCTGGAGAGCCTGTTCACCCCCGAGGAGGCCGGCGTCCGCCGTGCATCGGAACTGGCGGCCCGGGGCCTCGAGGCCATCCAATATGTTTTATTAAACACCGCGTCATGACTATATATCCTTTATTGGAGCCATTCTGTCAGGTATCATGGTTCTTCTATCATTCAAATAGTTGTGGCGGTATGCTTTATTTGCTATAAGAAATGACTGATGGCATGTTCAATTTACAAGATCACCGAGTCCCATACGGCATTGGCCAGGCGCATGAACCGGCTGCCCATGAAGGCCCTCATGAACGAGACCTTCCTGGAGATATTGGCCCTGCTCTATACCGAGGAGGAAGCGGCCATCCTCTCCAAGGCACCGCTGAAACCCGCAACGGCTTCAAGAATCGCCCAGTGTTCCGGACGGCGGACCGAGGAGGTAGCCCCTCTGCTTGACCGTCTTGCCGGCCAGGGTTTGCTGGCCGCGGGAGGTGACGGGGAACGGAAATACTTCGTGCTCGCCTTTCTTCCCGGATTGTTCGAATACTATACGGTCATGGGCGATGATGACGAGAAAAAACAGGCCTTTGCCGCGCTGCATGAACGCTACTACAACGAGGAGTACGCGCGCAACGCCAACAAGAGGCGTCTATTTCTGGCGCGGGTAATTCCGATTGAAGAGAGCATCACCCCCCAGATGGGCATCATGCCGGGAGAATCGGTGCGCGAGGCGGTGCTCAGGCATGATTACTGGGCCGTGGCCCCATGCGCATGCAAGAAGCAGAACGCCCTGATCGGCCGTGCGTGCAGCAAGCCCGTGGAGGTATGCATGCAGTTCGGCAATGCCGGCCGCGGGGCGGTCAAGACCGGCTTTTCGCGGCAGATCGACCGCAGCGAGGTCCTGGATATCCTCGATGCCGCCGAAGAGGCCGGGCTCGTGCATGTCACGGACAATGTCGAGCGGCCGCATCTGATGTGCAATTGCTGCGGCTGCTGCTGCGATGCCATGGCCACGATCAACCGCTTCAATATGCCGGCCGTATTTGCGGCCAGCCGCTATCAGGCCTCTCCGGTCAGCACTGCCTGCAAGGCCTGCGGCCTGTGCGAGCGCTCATGTCCGACCCAGGCCCTGACCAGGCGGGAAGGCGCTCTGCATTTCCAGCCGGAGCGCTGCATCGGCTGCGGGGTATGCGCCTCCCATTGCAGGCACGGCGGCATCAGGCTTGTCCGGCGCGAAGGCATACACCACACACCTGAGAATTATGGACAGCTGATCATAACCGGCATGCAGCAGCTCTCCGGTATTGACCGCTTGGCCCCGACCCTTGCCCCACGCATGAGCCGCATGATCGGCAACTGGATACAGGGCGGCATGGACAAAGGTATCGAACGCCGCAAAGCGGCCCTGGACTGAAGGTGTTTACAATATCATTACAGAAAGAGAGAACCGCTATGAGAAACTATTCCGCAATACTCTGTATCGCCCTGGTGTGCCTGTTGGGTTGTTCTTCGCAGGAGCAGAAAAAAACCAAGATGGATGCCAGCATCCCCTGCATCCTGTTCGAATGCACCCGGCCGTTCTTCGCCTGCGTGACGGACAAGGGGTGCAGAGCAAAGCTCGATTGCACGAAGGAATGCGACAAGATAGCGGACCCTGAACAGCGCCAGCTCTGTCTAACGGAGTGCACGGCCGTGAACCCGAACCGGAAGTTCCTGGACCTGGCCGCCAGCATGGCCAAGAACGGGTGCATCACACCGCCCGAGTACGATTGCCCGCTGCCGCAGAACCGGGCGCAGCTTGCCCCGCTGACGCTTGCGCAGCTGGAGGGTGACTGGTGGGTCATCCGAGGGCTGAGCAAGGCCTACGACTGTTTCAGCTGCCAGAAGATGGCCTTCCACCGCATCGGCGAGACGGTATCCACCTATGACTATACCTACATCCCCGGTAAAAGCGGCACCGTGATCGATGCCATCAAATGCACTATTACGGCCATCCCCTATAGCCCCGCTGAGACCGCCATCTGCCCGGGCCGTTTCCGCATCAACTACAACGCCTATGGCATGGAGGGGGCCGACAACGTGTTCGCGCTCTCTCATCCCAGCCCGGATTACCTGTTGCTCTACTACTGCGGCCAGACCCCATCCGACAAATACCGCGGATCTATCGTTATCTCCCGCTCGCCCGAAACGACTATCCCTCAGGAGATCGAAAAGGAGTTGAACAAGGCCCTGGCCAACGCCGGTCTGCCCGCCCCCCTCACGCTGCAGGATTACGGCATACCGGACAATTCGGCCTGCACACGGAAGCACTAGCCTGACGGCTATCGTCATGGTCTCTGTAAAGAGCTGCGCAAGCGACCCTGAGACACTCATGGGCATGCATGGGGTCGTGCCGACAGGCACGCATCATATCCGAGGATGTCCACTACAGCGGCCTGGCAGCCTATCAAATCTCATGAGCAACGGACAACATCATAAGGAGGAGTGATGAAAAAATGCCGGCTGGTTATCGGATTATTCCTGGTTTTCTCGCTGGGAGCCACAGCACTCCCGGCCGAGGAGCGGGGCAAGGTGACACCATGGGTCAAGATCAATGAAAAAGACGGCATCAGGGTCTATTCGCGCGACAACTCACTCGTGCCCCTGAAGGAATGCCTGGCAACGGGGGTCATCGACAGCTCGGCCGCAAATATCGAGTATATGCTGCGCGACTGGAACGCCTACAAGAAGATCATGTTCCTGTCCAAGAAGACGGAGAAGGCCAGCATGCCCTTCTGCAAGGAATCTCCGGACAACTATTGCGCCTACCTTCTGCAGGGCGCGCCTTGGCCGGTGGAAGACCGTGACGGCTACGGCACCATCGCGTTCTACGTGCATAAGCCTACCAACGAGATCCTGGTCAAGATAACCGTGAGGGGGAATACCATGCCGCTCACCAAAGGGGTCACCCGCGTCCCGTTCTGCGATATGGAGTGGATCATCAAACCGATCGATGCCACGCACTGCCAGCTTACCTATCAGGGCATTACCGTCCCGGGCGGGAACATCAGCAAGATTCCACCGTCCATCATCAATTGGGGCATGAAGTTCATGGGCTACTACACCATGCAGAACATCCGCAAGCTGGCCAAGGAAGAGCGGTATCAGCACGCCACGGGCTATATCACGACCACGCCCTGGCCTGAAGACATGCGGTTCTACGCCGAAGAAATTCCCAAGGGCTGAAGAACGCGCACCCGTCTTGAGCCATTACGGGCGGCGGCAGGCCTTCGCGGTTTGCCGCCGTTCATCATCACAATTGATATCGGCCGCACGGATTGCCTGGCGCGACGCGCGCCCCGCCGGAGGCCGGGTATCCGTAACGATGAGGCCTGCCTGTCTATCGCCCCCGGACATCCTGGCGGATGATTTTGGATACATACGGCTGTCCCGCTGAATCGACGATGGCCTTATGCGGGCAAGACCGGGCGCACACCCCGCACTCGAAGCATCTGCCGGGATCGATGACGTGCATCTGCTCGGGAAGGCCGCTGATGGCTTCCGCCGGGCAGACCACCTTGCATCCGCCGCAACCCAGACATGCGCCCGTTATCCTGTAAGCCATCCCCTTCTTCCCTCTGCGTCAAGAGTCTCATCGTCACACGGCAGGCTTCCCTCCAGCCAGACCGTAGAAACCCTTAGCCTGAATCCGAAAAGTCGTCCAGAGGCAAATATCCGGTCCCGGGCAAGCCATACCATGGCGGTAAAGCCATTCGGGCATTCGTGACAGCGCAATCGTGTCTTGCGGCGGTGTTGTGGAATTTTTTTCTCCAATCTGGGAACGGATTTGGCATAAGGGACAGACACCGCCATAGCGCACACGACAGTCTTGAACAGCGCTCGAGGTCCCTTCACTCGCCCGGCATAGAGAGGACCCGCGGCGCATAAACGGTATGCGGCAGCAGATCGCGGGCGCAGGCTCCGTGGCCGATATCCCGGAAAATTCCGCCTGACTCGTCGGCATGCCCTTGAGGACGAGACCGGTGACATAAAAATTGCATAGCAGTCATATCCATGAGGAGGCTGTTATGACGTGCACGACGCGCGATGTATGTTTGAACTCCCGGTTTTATATTGCGGCCCACGACACGTACCCGTCATTCTTCCTGCTGTACCTCTTTGAAGGCAGCGGAATCCTCGATGTGGAGCGCTGGGAAAAGGCCGTCGCCGTTGCTTCGGCCGCTGACGCAAGCCCCAGGATGGTGCTCAGGAGATATGTGAACTTCAGCCGTTTTGTGGATTCCGGGGTTACGCCGCCCGTGAAGGTCATTGACGCCCGGCAGTGGGAGCTCTCCGGCGCCGAATACTCGCATTTCTCCGCCGGCTTCAATCCCCGCACCGGCCCCATGACCGAGGTGTACCTGATCAAGGGAGAAATCCCGCGCGTGGCCATTCGCGCCCACCATGCGGTGATGGACGGCCGGGGGGTCATGACATGGGCCGAGGACATCTTCCGCGCGCTCCGGGGCGAGGAGGTCCGGAAATCGGATGACACCTTACAATCACCCGATCTCCTGAACCCTTCCTACAAACCCGCCAACAAGGTGACGGGCCGTTTCCTCGCGCCTACCGGCAGACCGCAGGGCTCCGAACGGGGCATCGCCTTCCTGAGGAAAAGGATTACCGGATCGTTCAGCAAGATCCCGGCCAAGGTAGCGCTCGTATCCGCCAGAGAGGCATGGCGGCACGGGAAAGGCGATGTGCGCTTCGGTATCCCGCTGGACCTGAGGTCGCGCCGACCCGGACTCAAATCAACGGGCAACCTGACATCCGCCATCTTCATCCATATCACGCCGGATATGAACCTCGAGGATATCGCGGGTGAGATCAACCGCAAGCTCTCCGCGCAGGAGGACGGGTATGCCAATATCGAGGACAAGCTGATGAGCTACCTGCCGATCAACGTCATCGGGCGGCTTCTGCGGATAGACGGCGATTATTCCCACAAACGAGGGACCTACCGCTATTC
>JAKQBR010000256.1 GCA_029574005.1 Deltaproteobacteria bacterium
CTGGAGCAGCAGGGCGCGGACAAGTTCTGCGCCGGCTCGCCGAAGAACTTGTCCGCGCCCTGCTGCTCCAGGGTCAAGAGCCCCCTCTGGATGGCGCCGATGCTGGCGGCCGAGACATTGCCGTACTCGGTCTTGAAAAGGGCGGCACTCTCGCCCACGTACTGCAGCATGGCGCGCAGGTCCTTGAGGTCGAGCAGTAAGAGGCCCTGGTCGTCCGCGATCTTGAATACCAGGGCGAGCACGCCGCTCTGCGTATCGTTGAGCGTCAGGATGCGGCTCAAAAGCAGCGGTCCCATCTCGGAGACCGTGGTGCGCACGGGATGGCCCTGCTCGCCGAAGACGTCCCAGAAGACCACCGGATAGCCTTCGAAACGGAAATCGGCCAGGTTCAGGGCCTGGATGCGCTCCGCGACCTTGGGGTTCTCGCCGCCGGGAAAGGGCAGCCCCGAGAGGTCGCCCTTGACGTCCGCCAGGAAGACCGGCACGCCCGCGGCGCTGAACTGCTCGGCCATAACCCGCAAGGTAACGGTCTTGCCCGTACCGGTGGCGCCGGCGACGAGTCCATGGCGGTTGGCCATCTTGGGGATGATGCCGATGTCCGTTGCGGCCTTGGCGATCACGAGAGAATCAGGTAAGGTGCCCATCTACCCTCCTCAACACTTCATGGCCCCTGTATACAGGGGATTGAACGAACCTGTCAACAGCGCGCGGGTCGCAGCTTTTCTTCACGGTAGTCCTCTGCGCATGGGCCATGAGCGCCCCAAATTGCATTTGATGTCGCGCCCGATGAATGCTATGCACCCGATAGATCCGTGCAATGATCTGCGTGGGGGTGTTGGTATGTCAGGAGAGAAGGTAGCCTATCTAGGCCCGGAGGGCTCGCATTGCCACCAGGCGCTCTATGCCTATCGGCCAGACTCCCGGCATATCGCCTGTCCTGCCATCAGCGACGTCTTTGCCGCCGTGGCCGCGGACCAAGTCGATTTCGGGTTCGTGCCGATCGAGAGCGTGATCAACGGCCGGGTGGCCCAGACGCTTGACACTCTACGCCACTACGCCGGTCGCCTCGTGATCGCGGGCGCCTTCATCGGTCCTGCCGCGGATGACGGCGGGACAGCGGACGATAAGACCCGTTTCATCCTCATCGGCCGCCAGTGCCCCGAACCCTGCGGCCGCGACGTGACCAGCCTGGTGATCTATCCCAAACGCGACCGCGTCAAGCTGCTTTATGACATGCTCTCGGTCATCAGCGTCAAGCACAACCTCAATATGACCGACATCGACCGGCGGCCCGATCGGAAGGGACTGTCCATCTTCTATATCGATATCGAGGGCCACACGGCCGATCCCAACGTACGCGCCTGCATCGACGACCTGATAGAAGATTTAAGCGACACCGAGGTCATCACCTTGGGCTCCTACCCTTACCTGCCGTTCAACGAGCCCCTGATCAAGACCATCGGCATCATCGGCGGCACGGGCGAGATGGGCCGCTTTTTCGTGCCCTTCTTCACGCGGCTGGGGTATACGGTCCTGGTCGCCGGCCGGCACACCACCCTGAGCCATGCCGACTGCGCCAGACAGGCCGACGCCGTCATCGTCAACGTGCCCATCGAGCATACCGAGGAGGTGATCCGCGCCATCGGCCCTGTCATGCGCGCCGGCCAGCTCCTCATCGACAATACCGGGATCAAATCGCGGCCCATCACCACCATGCTTGCCAGCACCGACCCGGCGGTCGAGGTCCTTTCCATCCATACCATGTTCGGCGCCGGCGTTGAGGACCTGCGGGGACAGAACATCATCTCGGTGCCCACCGTCCGCTCAGGCCCCATGGCACAGGAATTCGAGGACATCCTGTTCAAGTACGGCGCGCATATCACCCGCGCCACGCCGGAAGAGCACGACATGTATGTGACCTTCACCCAGGGTCTGGAACATATGGACGGCGTGGCCAAACTGGCCACCGTCTTCGAGCTGGCGGGCGACCCGGCCAACCTCAAGTCCTTTTCAACCCCCAATTCCCGGCTCGCCGCCGAGATCTATGAGCGCATCCATGCCGGTGATCATCACCTGTACGCCACCATGCTGAAGGAGAACCCGCATATCCTCACGACGCTGGAGGCCTACCTGCGCAACTTCAGCGAGATGGTGAGCGATCTGAAGCAGGGCAGCACCCGGGTCTTCGAGCAGAAGATGTCCGGGAATGCGGCGCGCCTGAAGAAGGGTTGATGTCTTCCCCGGCCGCCGTTGCGGTCGAATCGGCCCCTGCCTAGGGTGTGACCGCGGTCTCGGTGGCCTGGGGCTCTTCGCCCAGGAGCTCTTCGCGGATGCGCTTGAACTCCTGTTCATGGAGCAGGAAGGCCTCCACGACATCGGGGGCGAAGTGCTTGCCGCTGTCGGAGACGATGATCTCCTTGGCCTTATCGTGGGTGTAGGCGTCCTTATAGATGCGCTTGGAGGTCAAGGCGTCGTAAACGTCGGCCAGGGCCACGATCCGCGCCGAGAGCGGTATCTCCTCGCCCTTCAGGCCCTTGGGGTAGCCGGTGCCGTCCCACTTTTCATGGTGGAAGTAGGCGATCTCCTTGCCCAAGGTCAGGAAGGACTTGCCTTCGATCTGGGACTCGACCGCCTTGAGGGCGTCGCCTCCCAGGGACGAATGGCGCTTGATGACCTCGAACTCCTCCTTGGTGAGCTTGCCCGGCTTCAAGAGGACCGAGTCCGGGACACCCACCTTGCCGATGTCGTGCAGAATGGAAGAGCTGTAGATATCATCGATATAATCCGGGGTGATGTACCCCTTGTACTCGGTCTTATTGGCAAGTTCCTTGGCGATGATGCGCGCGTATTCGCGGATCCTTTCGAGATGGGCGCCGGTGGCCTCGTCGCGATATTCGGCCAGCTTGGCCAGACCGACAATCGTGGCGGCGCGGGCGTTCTGCGCATGCCGGTAGCTTTCGAGCAGGTCGCGCTCGAGGCGCTTGCGCTCCGTGATGTCGCGGATGACCATCTGGAAGCCGATCAGGCTGGAATCCTTCTTGATGACGCGGGCGTTGCATTCCACGTCGAAGGTGATGCCTTCGCGGTTCATGATGCGGAACTGGAAGTCCTTGACGTCGTTCTCTTCAAGCAGTTGCGCCACCATCCGCACCTCGACCAGGAGGGCGTCGTCCGGATGCACGATGCTCATGAAGGTCACGTCCAGGTTCTCGGTGTCGGCAATCCCGATGCATTCATAGAAGCGCGGGTTGGCCATCAGGATATGGTTGTTGCGGTCCACCAGGATGACCATGTCGATAATGTTTTCGTACAGCTCGCGGTATCTGAGCTCGGATTCCTCGAGCGCCTTGGCGCGTTTTTCCACCTCGTCCTCGAGGTTGTGGGCGTAGTACGAGAGCCTCTCGGAGAGCGAGTCCAGCTCCATCCGGAGATTGAACTCACGCTGGCGGGCCTTGGTGTCCTCGTAGCATTTTACGGCACTGATGGCGATGAAGGTGATGAAGAAGAACATGTTGTTGAAGAATACCTTCAAGCCCTCGTCCGTGGGGGTGCTGAACACGAAGATCGGGACGCAGTAGATCAGCAGGAGCAGGAAGCCGGTTATGGCGGACTGCGTGACATCCAGGGGCAGGATCGAGGCAAAGGTGACCAGGACCATGAGCAGGCCGGCGTAATAGAACGAGCTGTACCCTCCCAGGTTCACGACCATCGCTGAGATCGTGAAGCCGGCGATGACATAGGCCATGACCGCGATGACATAGGGATGTCGTCGTCCCACATCCTGGTAGTAGAAGAACAGCAGGACCAGGAAGGCCAACGCGCATGAAATGCGGTAGATGAAGAAGAGCTTGGTGAACTCCCTGACGACGACATAGTCGAGAAAGGTAAAGAGCGGGATGAGGATGATGCCGACCCACAGGATGGCGTAGACCCGCTGATAGAGCAGATCCCTGGTCTCTTCCTCGTATTTTTGCATATGCCTTCTGTCGATTACATCCATATACCCTTCCAGTATCGGCACATGGCCATGTATTCATTAATAATTAATTTCATCTTGATATCATGCCATGTTCTCATTGGTTATATCCGGCGCAGCGTTCAAGAGGTTGATGCCGTCGCCAAAGGGACGCAGGGCCTGAAAGTCCGGGGAATAGCTCCGGACGCAGTCCATGTCTTGGGCAAAGACCGTCTCGAACCCCAGTTCGGCCGCGCGCTCCAGGACGACCGCGTATTCGGATCTGTCCAGGCTCCGGTGCATCTGAGGGATATCACCCTCATAAAACCCCGGATCGTACTGTGACATCAGGCTAAGCGGTATCTCCCGTGAGAGGCCGGAGACGAACTCCAGCACCGCGAAGGGGTTGGAGAGCATGCCGGGCAGCACCAGGTGCCTGACGATCAGTCCCGCCGCCGCGGCGCCGTCGGCGTCTTCGCGCAAGGCCCCGGCCGTTTCCCAGCACCAGCTCACGGCCTGACGGGTCGTATCCCAGTAGTCGCGCACCCGACACAGGCGGGCGGCCGTATGATCGTCGCCGTATTTGACGTCCATTAAATAGATATCGATATACGGCCGCAGCATCTCAAGCGTGCCGATGCTTTCATAGCCGCTCGAATTGAGCACCACCGGCAGGGACAGTCCGCGGCGGCGCGCCTCGGACAACGTCTCGGCCAGGGCAGGCGCAAAGTGGGTCGCTGAAACCAGATTGATATTGGAACAGCCCATGCGTTCGAGGTCCAGCAGGTAATCCGCCAACCGCGAGGGGCTCAATGCGGAGCCCCTCCGGTGGTGGCTGATCTGTCTGTTCTGGCAGAAGGCACACTGCAGCGGACACCCGGAGAAGAAGACCGCGCCGGAGCCCGCCCCTTTGACCAGCGGCGGCTCTTCGCCGCGGTGGGCCACGATGGCGGCCACATGCATCTGCGGCCCGGCATGGCAGGGCCCGGGCCGTATGCCGCGATCGATGCCGCAGGCCCTCGGACACAGGGTGCAGTTCATGGCAGCTCGCTGAGAATGACCTTACCGTGCGCATCGCGCGGGATCTCGTCCACGAAGGCGATCATGCGCGGGTTCTTGTAGGAGGCCAGCCGTTTGCGCGCGAAGTGCTTGATCTCCTGCTCGGTGAGCTCCGGGTTGTCACGGACGATGTAGGCCTTGATGATGGCCCCGCGCATGAGGTCCGGGACCCCGATGATGGTGGAATCCCTGACCCCGGGCACTTCATTGAGCACCCCTTCGACCTCGCGCGAATAGACATTGAAACCCGAGGTGATGACCATCTCCTTCTTGTACCCGGTGATCGTGATATAGCCTTCGGAATCGACAAAGCCCAGGTCGCCGGTATACAGCCATCCGTCCTTGATGATCTCGGAGGTCTCGGCGGGCCGCTTGTAGTAGCCCTTCATGATATTGGGGCCTTTGAAAAGCAGCTCTCCGTGCTGGCCGGTTGGCACGGGTCGGCCCTGATCATCCACCACCATGACCTCCACGTGGGCCACGGTCTGGCCGATGGTCTCGGGTTTGATGACGCGATGCTTCCGGTTGACCGAGCATACGGGCGAGGCCTCGGTGATGCCGTACCCCTGGCGGAGCTCCTGATGGTACTTTTCCTTGAAATCGTTGTAGATCTGCAGCGGAAGCGCCGATCCGCCCGCGATCAGGGTGCTGACCTTCGAATAGTCCACCCCCTGCACATCGGGGTGATGGATCAGGCCGAAGAACAGCGTCGGCACGGCGCAGATGGCCGTGATTCCCCCATCATTGACAGCGGCCGCGAACTCCTTGAAGTCCACCCGCTTCATGAGATAGATGGTGCCGCCGTAGTTCAGCATCGAGAGCATGTTGACGCTGGCGCTGAAGGAGTGGAAGAGCGGGATGACGGTCATGGTCATGTCCTGGTGCGTGCAGTCCATCATGGTGCGCATGAGGTCGGAGTTGTGGTCCAGGTTGCCGTGCGTGAGCATGGCGCCCATGGGGTAGCCGGTAAGCCCCGATGAGTACACCATTGAGGCCACGGTGTCGGGGGGGAAATCCTCGACCAAATCCATGGGTGAACCGCCCAACCACTGTTTGAAGTTGCCCTCCGGGCCCGTGGTGATGACAATCCCCAACCGCCGTTCTTCAAGGACCTCCCGGTATGATTCCAGGGCGCTCTGCTCCAGGATGATGCCCTTGGAGTCTGAATCGTCCAGGATATGCGCCAGCTCCCGGGCGGTGTAGGCCGGATTGACCGGCACCACCGTGGCCCCCATGCCGACGATGGCCATATAGCACATGACGAACTCGGGGATATTGGGCAGTACCATGGAGATATGGTCGCCGGGCTTGATTCCGGCATTTCTCAAGGCCCCGGCCAGACGGCGGGTCGAATCACGGAACTCCGCAAAGGTGATCTCCCTGTCACGAGTCTTGATGCAGACCTTGTCGGGTCTTTCCTTTCCATGCGCCTCCAACCACGAATACAAGTTCATAAGCACCTCTTTATTGGGATGTTTTCCTCATCGCGCGCCCAACCCCGCACGCGACCGATACACTTATCGGCAAGTGTTCTCCTGGAATTCACAGCATTTTTGTGCCATGTCACCAGGCCCCCAGACGCCGTCCTCGAGGATGACGCCCCGGATGTATGTGCTCGGGACACGCTCGAAGACGAGGTTTTCCACCGTGACCCCGGCCGGCGGGGCGTCCCAGACCTCGGAGGCCGCCCCCTGCTCCAGGTGGGTAGCCCTTTCGGCGGGCACGAGCTTGCGGCGCTCGGCCAGGATATAGACCGGCACGTTAAGGGCATGCGCGCAACAGGCAAGCGCCGCCGAGCCGGTCTTGTTGATGACGACGCCGTCGGCGCTGACGGCATCCGCGCCCATGAGCACCATGTCCGCCCCCTCAAGGGCCTGGAACATGGAGGCATCCGTAACCAGCCGCACGGGCAGCCCGGCTTGCGCACACAGCGCGGCCGTATGCCGCCCTTCAAGCCCAGGCCGTGATTCCGTGACGACCACCCGGCACCCACGATGCCTCAGCAGGGCCAGGGTTTTCTCGATCGAGGAGCTGTAGGAATGGAGCAGCACGCAGGCGCCTTCCGGGACAATCCCTTTCACGTGGGCGGCGGCCTCTTCGAGGGCTGTATCAAGCAAGCGCCG
>JAKQBR010000289.1 GCA_029574005.1 Deltaproteobacteria bacterium
GCCCTGCTGATCGTGACCGGGGGAACCGCCAGGTCCTCCGAGACAAAACCCGTTCCCGGCTCCTGGCGACAAATCAAGGAGTATGAGGGCATCATCGGCTATGCCAGATCGAACCCCCGCTGCCGTATCGACGAGATCAAGGCGGTCGGCATCATCGATGCGCCGCTGGCCGTGGTGGAGGCGGTTATCCGCGATGTGCCCGGCAACAAAAGGTTCATGTTCATGTGCAAGCACACGGACTTTCTCGAGATCCCGGAGATGAAAAACACCACCGACGAGTATGCCACCTACACGCTGATGGAGATGCCTTTCCCGGTCACGGACCGGGAGGCCGTGGCGCGCGTCAGCTGGACCGTGGACAAGGCCACCGGCGTTCTATATGCAGCTGGCCAAAGCATAACAACCTCGTATCCTCCCAAGGAGGGGGTGATACGCGTGCCCATGGTCGAGGCGTTGTATACCCTTACCCCACGGGGTCCGAACAAGACCGAGATATCCTACCAGGCCATGTCCGATCCCGGCGGCAATCTGCCGGCAATGCTGGTGAGCATCTTGAGCCATGACCTGGGCGTAAAGACCATTGCCGGCATACGCAAACTGGCCAAGGAAGAGAAGTACCGAAACGTCACGGCAGTCGCCACCACCACACCGCGGAAGTGACACCTGCCCCGCCCGGCATGGCAGTCATCCGTGATCACCTGAGGATCGGTCTTCGGGGCCTGCATCAAGGACCGGGCAATATATTTGATTGTGTCTGATGAGGGAGGGACCATGAGAGCAGCGCGATGCATAGCGATATTGTTCCTGTCCATGCTTGCCGTTAAGACGCCGGTCCGGGCCGATCTTTTCGACACCTACGGCTTCGATGCCCAGGGCCTCGCCATGGCCGGGGCGCGCAGCGCCAGCGTGGACAATCTCTCGGCCCTGTACTATAACCCCGCCGGGCTGGCCAAGGTCGACGACCATGCCGTCGGGCTCTCCTATCTGTACACCGATGCCGATCTGAATGTCGATGGCGCCACCACCCCTTTGCCGGATAGCAGCGATCTCAGAGGCGGTACGGCGATCATCTCCCTGGGCCTGGACATCAACAGGCTCATCAGGATAGACCGTCCGGCCACCTTTGCCTTCGGGCTGTCCATGAAGGACGACGGCACCATGGTGCAGCTGGAGGACCTCGAGGAAACGGAATTCTCCTACGTCAAGTACGGGTCGGCTCTGGCACGCAGCGTTATCTACATGGGCTTGGGCGTTGAGGCCATCGAGGGCCTGCTCTCGATCGGGCTGGGCGCGCATGCCATGATCGGCGGCGAGGTCGCGGCCACCATGACCATGGACGCCGAAGACCTCTCCACCACCCAGGAGGTAATCCCCACAGAACAGAACTTCTGGATGAAGATGGAGATGAAACTCTACCCGATCGCAGGCGTCATGCTGACACCCACCGAGGACTTGAGCCTCGGCTTTACCTATCGGGACGGGATCAAGGTCGAGTTGGATCCCTTCCTGGCCGACATCGCCCTGACCCTGGGTTCGCACGCCGCGCATATCAAGGCCTACACCGCCATCCTCAGCTTCATGCAGCCCTCCTCTCAGGCCGGGGCCGCCTATCGCCTGGGAGGCCTCACCATCGAGGGGGATGTCAACTATGAATGCTGGTCCGAGTTCGAGCTGAGCGTCCCGCGCGAGATGCGCCGAAACGCCCCGGAGTTTGATGATGTCCTCTCCTACCGGCTGGGGTTGGAGTACCGCAAGGATAACATGAAGTTCTGGGCCGGATATCAATATGCCCCCAGCGTCTTGCCCGATGACATGAACGGCGCGCATTTCCTCGACGCCGACCGGCATATCATCGGGCTCGGCATCGGCACCGCCCGCACGGACCGCTGGAAGCTTCTGCCGAGGCCGCTGGAGCTGAGCCTTGCCGTCCAGGACCAGTACCTGCCCAAAAAGTCCTTCCGTTCGGGTGATGATGCCTATAGCCTGAAGGGAAACGTCCTGTGCGGCATGGCCTCTTTCAGGCTCCCCTTCTAGACCTGAGGCGCACAGACATGCGCCCCCCGGCATCAAGACAGAGGAAGAATATGTCATTGATCATGGAACATTATTTCCGTCATGTGCACGTTAGCGCCACGGCCCAGCCATGGGGCATTCCATCTTTCTTTCTGATATCAGGTACTATTTATCATTTTGTGTTCATGAGCACGATGCTTGCATGAAAGTTAGCTCACCGCTTCCATGCAGATGTGCCGCCATGGTCTTCTCAGGGCCATGGGGCGTTTGATGCCGCGCTGTTTTTCAAAACTTTTATCCGGCGCGGAAACCATTGAACGTTTCCATTCAGAAGGGAGGACATTATGAAAAAGACCCTATCGCATGAATGTCTCCTCATCCTGCCCCCACTCCTGCTCTTCCTCATCTGCGGTTGCTCAGGCTCAAGCTATAGTCCCGGGGACAAGGCCCAGGCGGTCAGCAGCGAGGACGCCTCACAGGACATCTTCAATGTCCTGGAGGCATATTCCGCGCTGGAGGCCTGTTTCACCACCGGGACCATGACGCGCAAGGCCTTCGAGGACAAGCTCTTCAGAGACCTGCTCGCCGACCCCAAGATCGCCGACACGGTGGTGGCCATCCTGGACGGACTGCCCCCGCTCTTCGAGCCGCGCGCGGTGCCTGAAGGCATCTTCCAGGAAGACGTCGAGGCGGAGATGAACAACAAGGGGCCCCTGCCCGACCTGTTCTCGGCCCTGGCCGCCCTGCCGGGTTTTATGCTGTCCCTCCCCGATGAACAGAAAAGCGCCTTCTATGCCTACCTCGACCTGGAAGACGCGTATGAATCGTCGACCTCGGGCTACCTCAGGAAGATCCTGTATGACGCCTTCGACTATTTCTCCACCTGCGATCCGGCTACGCTCAACATGGTCATGGACCTGGTCATCAACGACATGCCGGAACGCCAGGCCCCGCAGGACAGGACCATCGACCTGAGCGACATCGACGACGAGATCAACCGCATCGTCACACGAGATCCCGAAGGCCTGGCCCAGCTTATCCAGGGCTTGAGCGATATCATGCAGGAAAAGGATATCCGGTCGTCCCTTGCGCGGACCCTGTCCGGCATCGGACGCATGCTCGCTGATGCGGCATTCTACCCCAAGAACAAATCCATGCTGAGCGCGCTGGATGCCGGATACACGAAAGAGACCCTGGGCGAAATCCTGGAGCGCGTCTGGACCAAGGGCGCCGTGCCGGGCGCCTCGGTGGAAGCCATGGCCGTGGATGGGTACGGCAAATCCGGCAAGTATGACAACAATCTCAGAGAGCTTCTCACCCAGCCTGCTGTCTTGAATGCCTTTATCGAAACCATAGCCTCCTTCGATCGGGCCGGGTTCCATTTCGACGGCGTAGACAAACAGCTCCGCGAGTATATCCGGCGCGACCCCTTCCTGCAGCTCCGCTCCGGACCGGGCGAATTCGGCAACGGCGCCTTCTATGCCCCCACCGCCGACTTCTCCTATAGAAACTACACGGGCCTGCAGGGCTTCATCGACTATTCCACGCGCTGGGGCGTGCCGCTTACCCTGACCTCCGGTTTCATGTTTGAGAATCGCGCCTCGGGCGCCGCCACGCAGGCTGCCATCCGCAAGATGATCCCCACGGCCGACACCATCCCGGTGGCGGCCATGGTCTGGACCGATATCTATGAGAAGGGCGCCGGATACACCTACGGCCATGGCCACCCCGTAACCGAGAAGCGCGGCTACGGCATGATGAAGAACGGCATCTTCGTGGCCCCCAATGCCCCGGACACCCTGAGCGGCGCCGCCATGGCCCTGACCCAGGTGGGGGATGCCCTCCTGAACGGCCCTTACGACAATATCTACGACAACCTGCGGTTCGTGCTGCACGAACGCCGCTTCTTCATGGTCATCGACCTGGTCCAGTTCGTCCGACGCATCCCTGCGCTCGATGCCCCCTTAAGCGCCTATTTCAAGACCATGGGCATCACCGCCATGCCCTTGACCCTGTTCGAGATGCACGGCATCACCACCATGATGTACATGGACCTCGAAAGCCTGTTGAATGCAATCCTGACCCAGGTGGATCTGACAAGCCTGCCCGCATCGTACAAGGCCATGATCGTGGATGTCATGGAAGAAATGATGGGGTCACCCTCCCCGGGCACCGACAAATCATTCCTGCTGCCTCAGGACATGCGCGACCTCTGGACCATGGTGATGTCGCTGGCGTACTACGATCCGGCCGCATTCCACCCCGATCGCTTTCTTGATCCCGAAAACAACGAGAAGTATATGCGCTACTATGACATCTCGGGGTATTCGTATGCCCAAAACGCCGATCATGCCAATCCCATCTGGCCGCTGATCGGGGCGTTGTCCCTGGGTTCATACATACCGTACAAGGCCGTGGTCGACCGGTACCCGCCGTCGCTCGAATACCTCGAGGCGCGCCGCGCAGCGGCCCGACAGGCCTTCGGCGGGGTGGAGATCCCGATCCAATACGTGGTCAACCTGGCCGCTCCGCTCACCGAGCAGGCCATGGAAAACTCAGCCTACGCCCAGGCCGATTCCCGCGTCACGCTCCTCAAACTGCTTACCCCGCTCTTGGACGCGGAGTCCAGCGGCACGATCGACGCCGTCTTTGAGATTGTCTGCGCCCTGGGCAGGCCCTCACTGCGCGAATCCAGGCTGAGGCTCTTGAACGGCCTGGCGGCCGTGGCGGCCACCACGCAAAAAGACAGCTCTCCCTCGGGGCCATACGCCCTGGCGGGCGAGATGCTCTTAATCCCGCAAAAGGCCAGGACCGATGAGCGCTACTGGGAGGCCATGCGCTGGCGGATGGATGCCGGCGCCGCGCTCCTGTCGGCCGAGTACGACGTGGTGGAGAACCTTCAGAACCTGCTGAGCAGCGTCTTGAAGACCGATCTGAGCGAGGCTGACGACGCCGATCTGGCGCGCGCCATGACAACCCTGCTCGGACGCTGTTCCGAGGAGCGCATATTCTCACGCTGCCTCATCGACCTCACCGATGTCATCAAGCACCTGAACTCCACGCATACCTGGGGTGATCTGTCCGTTCTCATGCGGGAGTCGATGAAAGAAGACGGCGTGGCGGCCTATCTCATGGACGGCATCGAGAAGGCCGCGCGCTACAGCTGGGAAAGGATCCTTAAGGACGTTGACGCCTTCCTGCACTCGGACCTGATCATGCGCTATGACCTCGGTTCGTTCTGGCATGCCCTCAAGAGCATGGTCAATTTCCTGGTGGACGCGATCGAATAGTACCATGATCCGGAAGAGGCCTGGGCATTAAAAGCCGGTCTCTTTCCGTGTTCACGGCAGCCTAGAGCCCGCCAGCCAGGCCCTGAAGGTCATTTCGCGCACACCTGCCAGCAGGTCCCGCACGATCTCCGGCTCGTCCGTGACCTCTCCGGGATGGCCGCTGACGTCCACCTCAAAGCCGGAACCGAAACCGCCGTACAGCTTCACCTCGACCTGCACGTCGGCCTCATGGTCGGGAAACTTCAGCTTCAGTGCCTCCTCATAGGCCGTCTTGAGCGCCCGGCCGAAACCGACCGCCGCCTCGATGGAACGCGCCAGGTGCCCTTCAGGCATGCCGCCGATCAGCACATCGTCATGAACGCTTATCCGCACGGCACCTACTCCCTTTGTCGCAGCGTCAGGCTGGAGGCCCCCAGGAGGGCCAGACCGTAGGTGATCAGCACGCCAAACTCCCTCAGGTAGGCCTGAAGGCCGGTGAGATCTTCGAGCATGGGCTTAAGGACCTTGAGCGCATAGGTGAGCGGCATGAGATAGCTGATCCAGCGGATGCCGACCGGCAGGCCAGCGACCGGGATCAGCAGCCCGGAGCAGAAGATGGTGGGCAGGATGAAGAGCGGGATGAAGGGGAAGATCTGGGCCTCTGTGCGGGCCAGGTTCGAGACCATGATCCCCACGGCGATCGATATCATCGACAGGGTCCAGATCACGGCGAAGATCGAGAGCATGAGGTCCAGCCCGTAGCTCAGCTTGAAGAAGTAGTCGACCTCGGCCATGATCAGGACGGCCTGCACAGTGGCCAGACCGGCGTAGCCGAGCAGGTACCCCAGCACGATCTCACTCCGGCCGTAGTTGTTCACGAACATGCGCTCCAGGGTCTGCTCGCGGCGCTCCCGCACGATGACGATCAGGCACAGCACATACGAGGTGAAGTGCACAATAAAGGCCGTTATCAGGATATCGAGCTGCTCCGGGTCGGTGAAGAGGCTGACCGGCAGGGTCTGGATAAAGACCTTGAAGAGGTAAATGACGATCAGAGGCACGCTCAAGGCCAGGGCCAGGAAGCGGCGGTCGCCCAGGAGCTGCCGGTAGATGCGGGCCGTCACGGCCAGGGTGTCAGGTATCATTGCCGCCTTCTCCCAGGAGCTGCAGGAAGACCTCTTCCAGGCCGGCTGTCCGCACCGAGATGCCCGTGACCTCGGGTTTCAGGCCGTATGACCACAGCAGGCCGGGCAGCGCCCCCGGATCACCGCCGATCCGCGTCTCGATCAGGTGCCCCCCGACCTCGAGCGTCACC
>JAKQBR010000302.1 GCA_029574005.1 Deltaproteobacteria bacterium
TTATTGGTACCATCTGGCGCAGGTGCGATACCTCGTGGACGGGGGTATCATCAAAAACGTATTCCCGTTCCTGCCGCAGGAGATCCCGCAGTGGATGTACCCCTACAGCAGCTATTACCTGTTGCTGGCCGCCGCCGCCCAGTTCACGCAGACCGACGTCATCCATACGTGGCAGGCCATGATGTTCGTCCTGACCGTCGTTTTCCTCTCGTGCACCCTGTTGTTTTTCCGGACCCTCCTGGTCCGGAGAAGCGTAGCGCTGCTGGCCGTCATGCTCTTCTTCCTGCCCTTCCTGTACTTCACGATGGTCTCCGGCATCGGCGGGCTGACCGTCATGAGGAACATGTGCTATCCCAAGGTCGGGTCGCTCTGGATCTTCCTCCCGGCGCTCTCGACCTGTCTGCTGCTCTTTGTCCAAAGACAGATCGGATTAGCAGGGATCGTGGGCGCTGCCATCATTGCCGTAGGGTTTCAAAACTGGCATGTGGTCAATTTCATGTTCATCGGCATCATCGCCGCGGCCTGGTTCCTTGGATTCCTTCTGACCAGGCAGGTGCAATACCTTCCCCGGCTGGTCATCCTGAGCGTCAGCGTCATTGTCATCCCCCTGATCCTCTTTTATTTCCTGGACTATCGGCTGATCGAGTCGGTCAAGGCCACGTTCGACTTCAACACCAAATACCTCAGCCCGGACTGGTATGGCGCCTCTGCATCCTGGAAGAGATCCGGGAGGGGAAGTACATCACCAAGGCCTCCTATTTCTACACCTTCGGTGAAGGCTCGATGCAGCCCTGGATGCTGATGGCATCCATTGCGTTGCCGCTGGCGATCCTGGTTTACCATAAAAACAAGCTCTCGCGTGCATTTCTGGGCGGGTTCACGCTACTTCCGATCATCCTGGCCTACCACCCCTATACCGTCAATCTCATGGTAAAGTACGGCGCACCGTTCCTGGTTCGAAGGTTCCTGTTCATTATCCCGGTCGCGCATGCCTTCGCCTTCTCGTTTTTGGCGCTGTTCGATCTTGGCGTCTCGAAAGTCAGTCGTATCTCCGAGCGCCGATGGCTCAGCCTCGCCTTCATCATCATTCTGGCCGCGATGGCCTGCTTTCCCTTTGCGGCGCCACGTGAGAACAGGGCCATGTTCGATCCGCACCCCCGTCCCGAGCTCTTTGTCCTTCAGGAGCAGATGGCAAGGCATATCCCGTTGGGCGCCACGGTATTGGCAGATCAGGATATGTCACAGGCTCTGAATGGTTTGCGATGGGTCCGTATCGTTACTTCCCGTGAGCATCTTATGATGGCCATGGCCCCGCAGCACGATATGCGGATTCAGGACCTCAAGACGTTCTTCTCGAATACGTCTTCGGCTGCGGGGCGCACGGCCATTGCGGAAAAATACGGCGCCGGGTATGTGATCGTCAGGCGGAGCCTCACCAAGGATATGGATATCCAGGGATTCAAGCGGGTATTCATGGACGATGACCATGAACTCTGGATCAGGGGGTGAAAGCGTACCGTGCCCATGGGGCGGATTAAGATACGGTGCCAGATTCCATGCAGCCTAACATCATCATCTACCGCCATCAGTTGTTCCGGCCCTCCGAGGTCTTCATCACCCGGCAGTCAGGTTCGCTCGACGCTTTCACGCCCGTGTACTGCGGCCGCACCCGCCACGGCGAGCCGCCCGAGGGGCGGCAGGTCCTCACGCTTGCAAGGTCCCGGCCTTGGACGTTCCTGACCCAGGCGCTCTTCCGCGATCAGAGGCCCCTGATCGAGAGTCTGCGGCCGTTCAACCCGGTTCTGATCCATGCCCAGTTCGGGGTGGAGGGCGTCTATGCCCTGCCCATGGCCAAGGCCTTGAACATCCCTCTCGTCACCACCTTCCGGGGGTTCGACGCCACATACACGACCTTAGCGCTCCTGACGGCCGGCAAGGTCTCC
>JAKQBR010000311.1 GCA_029574005.1 Deltaproteobacteria bacterium
GTCGTTCGTCGGGAAGGTCTTGTCGATCGGCGGCGTCATGGCTCAGCTCGACAAGACCTTCCCGACGAACGACTGTTCCGCCTGCATCCTCTCCCCCAAGCTCGTGGAGGTCGGAAGGCATCCGAATGTCGAGATCATGACCCGCCGCACGGTCACATCCGTAGACGGTAAGCCGGGCAAGTTCAAGGTCAAGCTCACGCGCGCCCCGCGTTTCGTGGATCTTTCGAAATGCACCGGTTGCGGAGACTGCGCCAATGTCTGTCCGGTAACCGTGTCATCGGACTTCAATGAGAACCTGGGTCAGCGCAAGGCCATCTACCGACACTTCCCTCAGGCTATACCCTCGGGGTTCGCCATTGACAAGCGCGGCACCGCCCCCTGCAAGGCGGCCTGTCCCACGCATATCAGCGTGCAGGGCTATATCGCCCTGATCCAACAGGGCAAGTACAAGGAAGCCTTGAAGCTCATCAAAAAGGACAACCCCTTCCCGGCCGTATGCGGTCGCGTGTGCAACCACCCGTGCGAGGAGGCCTGTAAGCGCGGCAGCGTGGATGAGCCCATCGACATCATGCATCTGAAGCGTTTCGTGGCCGATCTGGATCTCTTTGATGAGACCAAATTCATGCCCGAGATCAAGGAAAAGAAGGGCAAAAAGGTCGCTATCGTTGGAGCCGGGCCTGCCGGCTTGACCGCCGCCTATTACCTGGCCGTCGAAGGGTATGATGTCATCGTCTACGAAGCCGCTCCGATCCCGGGCGGCTGGATGACTTTGGGTATCCCGGAATACCGCCTGCCGCGCGATATCATCGGCGCCGAGATCAAGATCATCGAAGATCTTGGCGTGAAGATACAGTGCAACACGCGCGTCGGCAAGGACATCACCTTAGACGAACTCAAGAAGAACAACGATGCCGTCTTCATCGGCTGCGGCACGCATATCTCCAGCAAGCTCGATATCCCGGGCGAGGATCTTGAAGGCGTGGTGCATGGCATCGATTACCTCAAGCGCCTTAATCTGGGCGAGAAAGTCTATCTGGGTGACCGCGTGGCGGTCATCGGCGGCGGCAACGTGGCCATGGACGCGGTGCGTATGGCCGTAAGGCACGGCTCCAAGGATGTCTTCATTCTCTACCGGCGCACACGGGCCGAGATGCCGGCAGCGGCCGAGGAGATCGAAGAGGCCATCGAGGAAGGCGTCAAGATGAACTACCTGGTAGCCCCGATCAGGATCATCGGCGAGAACGGCAAGGTCAAGGGCATCGAGTGTCAGCGCATGGAACTCGGTGAACCCGACACCAGCGGACGCCGGCGGCCCGTTCCGGTCAAGGGCTCTGAATTCGTCGTGGAGTGCGACGCCGTGGTACCCGCCATCGGCCAGGCCGGCGATCTGGACTTCATCACCAAGACCAGCGGCGTAGCCGTCAACAAGTGGAACAATATCGATGTCGATGCCGTGACCTTCCAGACCAATGTCACGGGCGTGTTTGCGGGCGGCGATATCGTGACCGGCCCGCAGACCGTGGTCAAGGCCGTGAACGCCGGCAAAGAGGCCGCCATCTCCATTGACCGCTATTTGAAAGGCGAAGACATCGCCGCCGGCAGGGCCCGCGACTGGAAGGAGGGCATTGCCGATCCCGGTGATGTCAGCAATAAGCCCAAGGCCAGGCGTGTAAAGATGACCCATCTGGATCCCAAACGTCGTGCCACCAACTTCGAAGAGGTCATCAAGGGCATGAGCGAGGAGGCCGCCAAGCTTGAGGCCGGCCGCTGCCTGTCCTGCGGTATCTGCTGCGAGTGCTATCAGTGCGTAGAGGCCTGCGTCGCCAAGGCCATCTGTCACTCCGACATCGAGGCCCAGGAGGAGATAGAGGTCGGCGCGGTTATCGCCGCCCCCGGCTTCGAGACCTTCGACGCCTCCATCCGCGGCGAGTACGGCTTCGGCGTGTATGCCAACGTGGTCACGTCCATCCAGTTCGAGCGCATCCTGTCGGCATCAGGTCCCTATTTCGGTCATGTGCAGCGCATCTCGGACGGCAAAGAGCCCAGGAAGATCGCCTTCATCCAGTGCGTGGGTTCGCGCGATAGCTCCTGCGGCAATACCTGGTGCTCGTCGGTGTGCTGCATGTACGCCACCAAGGAGGCCATCATCGGCAAGGAACACGCCAAGGGTCTTGAGCCCACCATCTTCTTCATGGATATCCGTGCCCATGGTAAGGACTTCGACCGCTTCGTCAACCGCGCCAAGGAAGAGTACGGCATCCGTTATATCCGCTCCATGCCGTCGGCGGTCAAGGAGCTGCAGCAGTCGAAGAACCTGCTCATTAAGTATGTGCTCGAAGATGGGTCGCTCATCGAAGAAGAATTCGACATGGTGGTGCTGTCCGTCGGTCTGACCCCGCCCAAGGAGGCCAAACAACTGGCCGACGCGTTGGGCATCGATCTCGAGGAGCACGGTTTCTGCGCCACCCAGCTTGAAAACCCCGTGCTCACCAGCCGCGAGGGCGTGTTCGTCTGCGGCGCCTTCGGCGGCCCCAAGGACATCCCGGAAACGGTCATGGAAGCCAGCAGTGCCGCTGCCTGCGCATCAGGCCTCTTGGCCGAACGGCGAGGGACCATGGTGACCGAGGTCGAACTGCCCATGGAAAAGGACATCCGGGGGCTCGGGCCGCGCACGGGAGTGTTCGTGTGCCACTGCGGCATCAATATCGGCGGAGTGGTCAATGTGCCCGAGGTCGTGGAGTACGCCAAGACCCTGCCCAATGTCGTCTTCGCCACGGATAACCTGTTCACCTGTTCCCAGGACACGGCCGTGAAGATGGGCGAGGTCATCAAAGAGCATAACCTGACGCGCGTGGTGGTCGGGTCGTGTTCTCCGCGCACACATGAGGGCCTGTTCCAGGAGAATTGCGAAAAGGCGGGACTGAACCGCTACCTGTTCGAGATGGCCAATATCCGCGATCAGAATTCCTGGGTGCACATGCACGAACCCGAAGCCGCCACGGAAAAGGCCAAGGATCTCGTCCGCATGGCCGTGGCCAAGGCTGAATATCTCAAGCCGCTCAAACCCGGCCAGCTCACAGTCAATCATGCCGCCCTGATCATCGGCGGCGGTCTGGCCGGAATCACCGCAGCGCTTTCCTTGGCGGACCAGGGCTTCGAGTCGCATATCGTGGAAAAGGAAAAGAAGCTGGGCGGCAACTATGCCAAGCTGCATTACACCCTGGAGGGCCTTGACACGGTCAAGCACCTGGACGGCCTCATCAAGAAGGCCAAGAAGAACAAGCTCATCCATATCCATACCGCATCCGAGATCGAGAAGATCGAGGGCTTCATCGGCAACTACAAGACCACCATCAAGGGCAAGGATGGACAGACCCAGTTCGAGCACGGGGTGGTCATCGTCGCCACCGGCGCCTATGAACTCGAGACCAGCGAATACCTGCACGGCTCGTCGGAGAAGGTGATCACCCAGCGCGACCTGGAAGATCTTATCGCCAAGAACGACGCCAAGGCCGCCAAGGCCCGCAGCGTGGTCATGATCCAGTGCGTCGGTTCGCGCACCAAGGAACGCCCCTACTGCAGCCGCTACTGCTGCAGCGAGGCCATGAAGAATGCCTTGAAACTCAAAGAGATGGATCCGGACAAGGATGTCACCATTATCTACCGCGATATACGGACATTCGGTCTCAAGGAAGACTTCTACAAGAAGGCCCGTGAGCTGGGCGTCAAATTCATCCGCTACGATGAAGACCGCAAACCGGCGGTGAGCGAGGCCGGCGGCAGACTGTCCATCAGGGTCTTTGATCCCATTCTGAACGACTATGTCATGATCTCCAGCGATCTTCTGGCCTTGAGCGTGGGCACCGCGCCCAACCCTGGCAACGAAGAGATCGGCAAGATGCTGAAGGTCCCCACCAACCAGGACGGGTTCTTCCTCGAGGCGCATGTCAAGCTCAGGCCCGTTGATTTCGCCACCGACGGCGTATTCATGTGCGGCATGGCGCACGCGCCGAAGCTGTCCGAGGACTCCATCGTCCAGGCCAATGCCGCGGTCAGCCGTGCCTGTACGATCCTGACCAAGGACTTCATCGAGGCTGAAGGCAAGACTGCCTATGTCAACAAGGAACGCTGCGCGGCTTGCGGCCTGTGCGAGTCAAACTGTCCGTTCGGCGCCATTGCCGTGGATGTGAACGAAGGCTGCGCGGTTGTCAATGCGGTGCTGTGCAAAGGCTGCGGCGTGTGTACGGCTTCCTGCCGCATGAATGCGGTCGATCTGAACGGCTTTACCAACGAAGAGGTGCTCACCCAGATCGGGGCCCTGTACTAGACCATGGCAGGGGGCGTTTTGAGCGCCCCCCTTGAAACGGCGACTATTGATTGAACGGAGTAGATATGGCTGAGACAAAGGCAAATGAAGGCTGGGAACCCAAGATCGTGGCAATCGTCTGCAACTGGTGCACCTATGCCGGGGCCGACCTGGCCGGCATCAGCAGGATTCAGTACCCGCCCAATGTGCGCATCGTGCGCGTGCCCTGCACCGGCAGGATCAATCCCTTCTACATCATGCGGGCACTGCAAGAAGGCGCGGACGGCGTCCTGGTTTCAGGCTGCCACCCGGGCGAATGCCACTATATCAGCGGGAATTACCATGCCCGTCGGAAATTCGCCATGCTGAAGCGCTTCCTGGGGTATATCGGCGTCGAAAGCGACCGCACCCTGTTCACCTGGGTCTCAGCTTCCGAAGGCGAGCGTTTTGCCCAGGTCATTAAAGGCGTCACGGCCAAGGTCAAGGAATTAGGCCCGGCGACCAAGCTGGTAAAAACCCTGTAAGAGGAAGAGCCGTGGAAAATATCGAGAAGAAACTCAGAGAAGAGGCCAAGAAACTCCTGGCGGACAAGAAGGTCGATGTTATCATCGGCTACGAGCAGGGCACCCTGCCGTTGACCGCTACACCGTGCTTCATCACGAGCCCTGAAGAGGCCGACAAGCTCGTCTGGAATGCCTACTGCGTGCATAACCTGGCCAAGTATGTCCACGATATCCTTGCTGCCCATAAGGAAGCGCAGAAAAAGATCAAGAACCCCGAGGACCGCAAGAACAAGGTCGTGGGCGTGGTTGCCAAAGGATGCACCAGCCGCTCCATCGTGATCCATCTCCAGGAAAAGCAGTATGCCAGAGAAGATGTCGTTATCCTGGGCGTGCCCTGCACAGGGTATGTCGACCGCAAGAAGCTCGGGATCGCTGTGGGTGGGGCAGATATCATCGACGGCGCGCTCGCAGGCAGCGATCTGAACCTCAAAACCTCGGCCGGCGATAAAAAGGTGGGCCTGAAGGACGTCCTGGCCGAGAACTGTCTGACCTGTCGCTTCAATAACCCGGTCGTCTCCGATATCATGATCGGCGAAAACGCCCCTGCCATGGAGGCCGACAAGGAATATGACAAGGTAACGGCTCATGAGCAGCTCTCCGCCGAGGATCGCTGGGCATATTTCGTCAAGGAGATGGACAAATGCATCCGCTGCTATGCCTGCCGCCAGGCCTGCCCGTCCTGCTACTGCAAGATCTGCTTCGTGGAGCAGACCCAGCCGCAGTTCGTGGGCCTGAGTGAAGACAAGACAGATACGGCCCTGTTCCAGATGCTCAGGATCTTCCACATGGTGGGTCGTTGCGTGGACTGCGGCTCCTGCGTCTCGGTCTGTCCCATGGGCGTGGACCTGCGCACCTACCTCAAAAAGCTCGACAAGGATGTGGTGGAGCTCTTCGCACAGCGCGCCGGGGCATCCATGGACGAGGTACCGCCCCTGAGCACGTATAAGGAACACGACCCGGAAGACTTTATCTACAACCCGTAACATAAAACGTGTGGATACGGAGAAGCCATGAAGAGCTTTTTGAATGAAGTGAACGAAAAGATGCACGGAGTACCCATACAGCGGTGCTATCACTGCCGCAAGTGCACGGCTGGCTGCCCCCTGGCGCAGGTCATGGAGTACAACCCCAACCGCATCATCAAGATGATCCAGATGGGCCAGAAGGACGAAGTGCTGTCCAGCTCGACCATCTGGCTGTGCGCCTCGTGCGAAACCTGCATTACGCGCTGTCCCAATCAGGTGGATATCGCCCACATGATGGATACGCTCCGACAGATGGCTATTGAGCAGGGCTACGCGGCCAAGGAAAAGAACATCCTCAAATTCCACAAGTCCTTCCTGCACAATATTTGGATCAACGGCCGCATCAACGAGCCCATGATGATGGTCGAATACAAGCTCCTTTCCGGCGATCTGTTCTCTGATATGGTCATGGGAGTGGATATGTTCCTCAAAGGCAAGCTCCATCTCATCTCGCCCAGACCCAAGGACATGGCGACGGTGCGGAAGATCTTCAAGCAAACGAAGTAAGGAGGCGCGCAAGTGAAGGTTTCATACTACCCCGGATGTTCGCTGCATGGCACGGCCAAGGAATACGACCAGTCGATGCGCGCCGTCAGCGCCGCGCTGGGCATTGAGCTCGATGAGATCAAGGACTGGTCATGCTGCGGCGCCACCAGCGCGCACAGCACCAACTTCAAGCTCTCGGTGGCCCTGCCCGCCCGCAATCTGATGATCGCCGAGCAGGAAAGAAATGAAGATGTAATGGTCCCCTGTGCCGCCTGCTTCAACCGCTTCAAGAGCGCCC
>JAKQBR010000261.1 GCA_029574005.1 Deltaproteobacteria bacterium
GGCGGGATTTTTCAGGTCTTTGCGATCAGGTCGGCGTCATCTGCGCCTTGCGGATCGTGGTCTTCATCATCAAATCCAGCACCGTCGGGAAATGCCGCTTCATGAAATAGGCAAGCTTGCCCTCAAGTCCTGGAATGATCATGAAGCGGCCGCGCTCCATCCCCCTGATCAAGGCCCGGGCGACCTCATCCGCGGTCATGATCCGTGCGCCCGCCGATATGGCCTTGGTCTCAGGCGGTTTGGTCAGGTTTTCCACGGCGAAACCCGGTGTGTCCGTATCGGGCGGACACAGCACATGCACGCTGATACCGTAGCGCCGCAGTTCCTGCCTGAGCACCTCGGAAAGTCCGAGCACGCCGAACTTTGAGGCGCAGTAGTCGCTGTATCCGAAGACGCCCATGAAAGCGGCCATTGAGGCGACATTGACGATAGAACCGCCAGCGGCGTACATGGCAGGGACCAGGGCCGCGACCGTGTTCCAGGTACCGTAGAGGTTGATTCGCAGGGTTTCGTCGAACTGGGTGAACGGTATATCTTCAAATGCATGCGGGATGGCCCGTCCGGCGCAGTTGATAAGCACGCCGGGGGGCCCGAAGGTCTGCGCGGCCTCTCCCATGACCGCCTGAACCATGGCATGTTCACACACATCAAGGACGCGGTAGCCGAAGCGCTGGTCGGATGAGACGCGCTCGCGCTGCACCTCGCGCAGCGCGGCCTCAAGCTTGTGCCTGGTACGGGCGAACACGATGATATTGGCACCGCGCTTCGCCATCTGCCGGGCAACGGCCAGACCGATGCCGGCCGACCCCCCGGTGATGTATACATTCCTGAGCGTGAAATCCCGCATGCCCGCATTCATCCAGGGACGAGCGTATCGTTACTTTGCCGGCATGAGCATGTCCTGGATACGCACCATGAAAGACCCCATGGTGCCGGCGTATTCCGGCGAGCCCACCAGCTTCACGTCGCCGTCCACCGTGGCGCGCAGGGTGTCCTTGCCTTCCGCAAGCACCTTGTAGGCGCCGTCCAGACCGTTGAACTGCATGTGCACGAAGGGCGCCTTGCGGGTGTAGTACCCCCGTCCGGCCTTGGTCTTACCGCCCTTGACGCGCAGGTAAGCCGCCGGGCCGCCCGGCTCCACGGACATCTGATAGATGCGGTCAGGCTGCTTGGAGGTCCAGAACTGCATGTCTTCGTCGCCTCCCTTGTTGAGTTGGCTCAAGGCGTTGGTGACCATATACATGATGAGCGTGACCTTGAGCATGCGCTTGTCCGGGTCCTTGGGATTGACATTGGGCATGAGCAGCAACAGGCCAAGGAAGAGCATGATCAGTTTGACGAGCAGGGGCAGCCTCCACAGGCCCTTGGGAAAACCGCCAAAGACCGGTACGCCGCCCGTGAACATGGCGTTCATACCCTCGACGTGTTTGAAGGGCAGCGTGATGTCGGGGCTGGGGTGCAGGCCCTGGAAGACATCCAGCTTACCGTCCTTGAACTCCAGGTAGGCACCGGTGTCCGTGCCCTTGATGGAGAACTGGATCACGCCGTCGAAGCGCGCCAGGAGCTTCTTGATGGGTGTTTTGTCCGCCTCGTAGAGCACCTTGAAGAGCGGCATGATCGAGCGCAGGATGATGCGATTGGTGAGCATGACCTTGTCTGCCATGATCGTCCTCCTCTAGGCCTCGTCTTCCCAGTCTTCGTCCTCTTCGATCTCGCGGCGCATGAGTTCGCCGACCGTCTCCACGATGCCGTCGGCGTCGAACTTGTAGTGATGGTAGAGATCTTCGGGATAGCCGACGATGGAGAAGCAGTCCGGGACGCCCAACTTCTTGAAGCCGCAGGCCTTGCCGCTCTCGACAATGACCTCGCCGACCGCGGTTCCCAGTCCGCCCATGATGCTGTGGTCCTCGATGGTGACGATGCGGCGGGTCTCCTGCACGGCCTTCAGGATGACATCGCGATCGATGGGTTTGATGGTGTGCATGTTGATGACGCGCACCGAGAGGCCCTGCTTGTCGAGCACCTCGGCCGCGCGCATGGCCTGCAGCACGCCCACGCCGCAGGCGATCAGGGTGATGTCCTTGCCGTCCCGCATGGTGATGGCCTTGCCGATGGTAAAACCGTAGTTCTGGTCCTTGTACACGGGCGGTTCGAAGCCGCGGCCAATGCGGATATAGACCGGTCCGGACATCTCCATGGCCGCGGCCACGGCGTTGCCCGTCTCGATGCCGTCGGCCGGGGCGATGACGGTCATATTGGGGAAGGAGCGCATGACGGCTAAATCCTCGGTGCAGTGGTGGGTGGAGCCTGCCTGCCCAAAGGAGATGCCCGCATGCGTGGAGATGATCTTGACGTTCAGGTTCTGGTAGCAGATGTCCGTACGCACCTGTTCGGCGCTCCTGAGCGCGGTGAAGACCGCGAAGGTGGAGACCACCGGCCTCAAACCGGCCAGCGCCAGGCCGGCGGCCAGGCCGAACATGGAGTTCTCCGCGATGCCGACATTGATAAAGCGTTCGGGATACTTCTTGCCGAACCGCCCGATCTTGGTGGAAGTGGCCAGATCGGCCGTGATCGCCACGATATCCGGATACCTGTCTCCCAGCTGGGACAGGACTTCGCCGTAGATTTCCGCCTGGGTGAGCTTATCGCCGTCCGTTACCGACCATGACATACCTTCAGCCATATTCGCCTCCTTATCCCAGAATGGTCTTGTAGTGGCTATCGATGCAGGCCAGGGCCTGATCGCGCAGGTCGGAGTTGAGTCCGCCGTAATGCCAACTGGGCTGGTTTTCCATGAGTTCCACGCACTTGCCCTTGACCGTGTTGCAGATGATCATGGTGGGCTTGCCCTTGATGGTCCAGGCCTGCTCGATGGCGCCGCCGATGGCGGCATAGTCGTGGCCGTCGATGGTGAGCGTCTCCCACCCGAAGGCCTTGAATTTGTCGGCCAGGGGCTCCAGGGTCGTGATCTGCTCGGTGGGGCCGTCGATCATGAGCTTGTTGCGGTCGACAAAGCCCGTGAGGTTATCGAGCTTATGGTGGCCTGCCAGGATGGCGGCCTCCCAGACCGAGCCTTCGCAGAGCTCTCCGTCGCCCATCATGCAATAGGTGCGGAAGGATTTATGCTTCAGCTTGGCGCCGATGGCCAGGCCGGTGGCGATGGCCAGACCATGGCCCAGGGACCCGGTGGAGGCGTCGCAGCCTTTGACCTTGAGACTGTCCAGGTGCATGCCGAAGGGGCTGCCGGTCTTATTGAAGTTCTTGAGCAGGGCCTTGTCGAAGTAGCCCTTGTCACCCAGCACGGCGGCCCAGCCGACCCCGCCGTGGCCCTTGCTCAGGATGAAGCGGTCGCGGTCTTCCCAGTCGGGCCTGGCCGGATCGATGTTCAGGTACTTGTAGTAGAGCGCGACGAGCACGTCGGTCTGCGAAAGCGATCCTCCCAGATGGGAGCCGCCGCAGGTGAACGTTATCTCGATGATGCTCTTGCGGATATCCCATGCCTTGCGCTCCAAACCCTTGATCTCTTCTTGTGATAACGGCATGCAGTCCTCCTCTGCCTATGTTTTCGGGCTTGACGCCCGATCAGTCCCGAACATACGCTTGCAGATTCTGATGGTCTCATCGATGACACGCCCCTGATCGACGCTGCCATCCAGGAAGGTCTCCTGTCTGATCTTGAGATAGAGCGATATCTGTGAAAACGCAAACATCATGAGGTGATTGTCCAGGAAAAAGATCATCGTGCCGACATCGATATCCTTGTCGATGTAGCCGTCCTGCTGCCCCTGGAGCACGATATGTTTCAGATAGCTATGCCCGACATCCTCGATGGTCCCGGCGTAACGCTGCGCGAATTCATCCATGTTGGAGCCCAGAAGGGACATGTAGACCTGCAGTGACTGAGGCCGTTCGCGGGCAATGTCCAGGACCTTCATGAACATGGTGCGGATCTTCTCGAACGGGTCAATGGAGGCATGCTCCACCCCTTCATAGGTATCCCGTATGAAGCGGGCCCCCCACTCGAGCGACTCGCAGAACAGGTCCTCCTTGCTGGCAAAATACTTGTACATGGCGCCGATGGAGATGCCGGCCTTGGAGGCGATGGTGTTGATGTTGGCCTTGTGATAGCCGTGCTCGGCAAACTCGCGGTTGGCTACATCCAGAATGAGCGCCTGCTTCTCGGGCGATATGCGGCTGAAGGTGGCTCGCGCCATGGAATCTCCTTAGTGAGCGACTACTCACTCTCTATATCGTAAACCTTTTCATTGTCAAGACCAAAATTCCTGCGCCAGGTGCGGGATCATGGTAGGAGATCTTTGAAGACCTGGTAGAGCGGATAGGCCGACTCCAGGATCGTCATGATCTCCTCCTTGGTGTATAGGTGCCCCTGGCCGATGCCGGGACAGCCGGACGCCACCCTGCGCCAGTCCTTCAGCGAGCGCAGGTTCTGGAACCAGAAAGGAAATGTCCGGCATTGCAGCGGCCTGACCGGATAGATGGCGCAGCCGTTCTCGTAGAAGATGCATCGTCCGGTATCATCCTCGCGGATGCTGTAGCTGTCCCGGAAAGGGTACAGGCAGCGCTCGACGAAGACATCCCGGCCGATATCCAGAAACCCGGCGATCGGGTCTATCTCCCCAGCGGACACATAGATGATGCCCGGCGCGCCGTTGCAGCAGGCCCCGCACCGGCGGCAGGCGAACTTGAGCCCATGGTCGAAGAAATAGGACCGCTCATGCAGAATCCTGAGCTGTTCATCGTCCGGCAACGAAATCCTCCCGGCGGGGGAAAAAGACATCGATGATATAGCAGTCGGTCAGCGGCATGCCGGAGTGACGGGCGTTGGGGGGAATGACGAGCACCGCTCCTTCCTCCAGAAGCACGGCCTTGCCTTCCACGACCATTTCGAAACGCCCGCGTATCAGGGTGCTCACCTGTTCGTGCGGATGGGCATGCTCGGGCATGGGAGATCCGGCCGCGATCGTACAGTACTGAAGCGTGACGTTTTCCGTGTGGACATGGCGGGCGCTGTAGCCCGGGGCGATCTCCTTGGGGCATTGTTGCTTGAGGTCGACAAGATCCATGAACACCTCCTCTGCGCCCGAGTTTTACAGATAACGCAAGGCCCGGTCAACGCCAAAAACCGCTTGCTTTTTATAACCGTTTCTTATAGCTGCATGAGTCAATGAAGCCTTAAGGAGGATGCCCATGGCATATAAGATCACGGACGAATGTATCTCATGCGGGACTTGTGTGGAGGAATGCCCGGTCAATGCGATCAGTGAAGGCGACGACAAGTATGTTATCGATGCCAACCTTTGCACGGATTGCGGCGCATGTGCGGAAGTGTGTCCCACCGAGGCCATCGTACCCGGCAACTGACACCTCGCCACGATCTCAAAACAAGAGCAGGCGGAGACAGAGGCACCGCCTGCTCTTGTTATCGACAGCTTCCCCGCTGACGGTTCCGCGGTTCTTCGGTCTATTTCCCCCTGGTATCGGTAAGCCTTGCCCGTAAGACATTCGACAGGGAAAAGGTCACCACGCGGCGCGGTGTGATGATGATCTCCTCGCCGGTTTGCGGGTTGCGTCCCCGCCGTGCGTTTTTCGCCCGCACCTTCCACTTTCCGAACCCCGAGATCGAAACGCTCCGCCCTTCCTCGAGCTGCCCCTTGATGATGTCAATAAACGTCTCGATTGCCTCTGAAGCCTCTTTCCGCGACAAGCCGGTTCCAAGAACGATTTCATCGATAATGCCACTCTTTGTAAGGGTGCTCATCCTGATTACCTCCTACGATAATGGTAAGTCTATAAAATTATTAACGGCGGAAAGGGACAAGTCAATAGCCGGGCGTAAAAGAATCTTTCACCGCCTTGGGCATGGTGATGTCGCGGGCCATGATGATACGGATGCCCATGACATCGAGGAGTTGAATATCGTGGTTGACCCCGTAGGTAAACGAGTAGATATGCATCTTTCCATAGGCATCATCTTCCTCGATCGGTTCGATCAGCAGCTTCCACCCCCGGGCCCTGAAATACGGAATCACCTTCTTCAAGTCCTCCCAGGTGAAGCATTCAGCCCAATACTCCATCTCCTGATCGCCGTGAGGGAGGTTATTATCCTTAATGAGTTCGAACCTGCCGTTGCCGGACATGGATGCATAGACATTGTATCTTCTCATATCGCCCCGCTCCTGCTGGAGCTTATCGTCAATCAGCCCGCCCCACTTTAGGCGGGCACACATTGGTGTTAAAACATTTCAGCTGCCGATTAACCCTTTATCATGACCTCTCCCCCATGCTATAAGACGGTCAAGTCATAAAAAGGAGCAGGCATGAAGCGATTGACGACGGTGTTCATAGCGGCCCTGGTATTTCTATCCCCCGTGAAGCTTATGGCATTGGACACCACGGTGCAGGTCAATGGCCCTGATGAGCTGGCCAAGCTCAAGCCCGGCGTGGAGCAGAGCATCCAGGCGCGCCTCGTTGCCCGCGGGATCGATCTGACCGCCCCCGGGAATCTGACGGTTACCATCTCGCAGATGGGAGCCAACCTTTCATTTGACGCCATCCTGGCGCTTGCGCCGCCCAAAGGGTATCATAAGGATATCACCGGCGTGGATGCCATCTCAGCCACCATCGATGAAATGATCGAGGCCCTTTTCGGTCCGATCGCAGCCCCGGCGCCGAAGGCCCCGACCGTAAAACCCGCCTGGAAGACCATCGAGCTGCCCTTTCAGGCGACCTCGGTGGCTTCCCTGGGCGATACGGTCTTCGTCGCCGGAGAAAGCGCCGTCCACAAGCTCGAGGGCGATCGGCCCGTGGTCTGGTGGAAAGTCCCCGACAAGGACACGATCATGAGGATATCGGCCTATCAGGACTCGATCATTGCCCTGACGAGACATGAGAGGCACTATCTGCTCAACGAACCGGACCAGTTCATTTCTTATCGGATCAAGGAGGGCCGCACCATTCAGAAGTGGGACAGCGCGGTGGTGCCCACGGTGAACGGGCTCGCATCGGCCGTGCTCAAGATCGCCCCCGATATCACCTTCCAGGCCAACCGCTGGTCCACTGTGACGATGATCGAAGGAATGGCGTTTCCTCTGCCGGCCGGCACGGACATCATCGCGGCTACGGTTCAGGAGGTCGCACCCCAGAATCCAGGCCCGGAGATCATCTCCTTCAGCCCCTCGGGCAAACTCAAAATCGCCAACGCGAGTGAAACCCTCTGGTCATCACAGACAAGCTTCGCCACGCTGCCCATGAGTCTCCAGGAGGATTTCGTCGCAGCCCCCGGCGCCACGGACTCCGACGATTCAAGAACACGCACCCAGTTCTACTACCTGCCGCCACGCATCCTGGTCTGGGAAGGCATGGTCATGACGATCGACAACAATGCCGGTCTCTTCGGCATACTCGACAACAGCAAGGTTTACAGGTCTTGTCAGATCCGATCCTACGCATGGACGGATTTGGACTTCGAGGAGCGCACCCTGTTCAAGACCTCGCTTGGATACTGTACGGACATCGCCATCCAGAATGACATGCTTCTGGCCTTGATCGTCAGGAAAAAGGGTTCGCTCCTGATCTACACCGGCCTCACGAGAGGCTAGCTAGATAGGCCACAAACCCTTTTTGGGCTTTTTTTCCTCTTTTCTGGCGTCCTTCGGCTCTTCGTCCTCCGCGACCTTTATGGTGACGTCGCGGCTGAAATCGGGACAGTTCATACTGTCTCCGGCGCTGAACTTCTTGTTGCAATCCCCCCGCCAGGCACAAATGGGACAAAGCGTTCTGTCTCTACTCATAGCGTCTCCTATTGCTGCATGCTAATGCATCGCCACCACAGCTTCAACCCTGCGGTCTGCTTAGTATTTCACCCACATACCCTATCGAACGATCTCTGTCCGACCTTAATAGCCCGCCCGAGCTCGCGTCTATTCCGCGGGTTGCTCCGCAGTCTCCTCCGCCGGTGCGGCCTCCTCATGCTTGGTCTCGGCCGCCCGCGCGACCATGAAAGCGGCCAGGATGCGTTCCTTCTCCGACTCGCTCGCCAACGACACACCCTTGGGGAGCTTGATGTCCGAGACATGAATGACGCCTTCCTTGGTTTGAATCAGGCCACGATCCACCTCGATCTCACTCGGGATATCCTTGGGCAGGCATTTGACATGCAAGGTCATGGCCTGCTGGCTCACCACTCCCTGGCCGTCGTCCTCCAGTCTGGACTGACCGACGAGAACCAGGGGCACCTCCACGGAAACCTTTTCCTTGAGATCCACCTTGTGGAAATCGATATGCCGTATCCTGTGGCTCAACTTGTCCCGCTGGAGGGAATGCACCAGGGCCTTCATGGAAACGCCCTCGACGTGGAGGTCGAACATCGACGTGCCATGGATCTTCTTGAGCAGCAGTTCGAAGTCCTTATACCGCACCTGCACCGGCATCGGCTCGAAGCCTTTGCCGAAGACCACGCCCGGTATGATATCCTGACGCCGTAACGCAGCAACCTTCTTCTTCATGGTGGTGCGCTTGCTTACGTCCAACCTTGCCTCTGCTCGCATGCTACCTCCTTGGTCAACGTTTGCGTCTGAACTCATTATATGGCAATGCCGGAGAAAGTCAATCGATCTCCCCCATCGGGTGAGATGTCATCTTTGAAAAACTATTCTTTTGCTTTGTCGCGCCATATCTGATAGCCTTGGCATCTTCTTTCAATCAATCCCGGGGGGCATGCATGGACAGAACGGCACAGCAGGGCGATACGGTACGGGTAGAGTACACGGGGCGTTTCGAAAACGGAGAGATCTTCGATACCTCCTTGGGCGGTTCCCCGCTCGAATTCAAGCTGGGAGGCGAGCAGGTCATCCCCGGGTTTGAAAAGGCCGTGCTCGGTATGCACAAAGGCGACAAGAAGACCGTGACCATCATTCCCGAAGACGGCTACGGCGAACATTACGACACCCTGGTCCTCGTCATGCCTCGGGAAAACTTCCCCGGCGACATCACCCCGGAGATCGGCATGCAGCTGCACCTCGTGGATGAGAACGAACATGCCATGCCCGTTATGGTGACCGAGGTCACCGACGACACCATCACCCTGGACGCCAATCACCCCCTGGCAGGCGTGCCCCTGGTCTTCGAGATCGAGCTTCTGGAGATTGTCGGCGGACTGATCATCACGCCGGCCTAGGGAATTCTCCGGGCACTGGCCGCTGGGGCCCGGCACCTACATGCCGGCACCGCCCCTCATGTGCCCGAAGCCTCCCCGAGAAAGATCGTCCGAGCGCTGAAGCGTCTCGGCGATGACATCTCTGACCTTGTTCACCAGCAGGTCCTTGTCGGCCTCGGTATACGGCGCGGTATCGATCGGGTCGCCTACGATGATCTTGATCTTCCCCGGCCGGATGCGTACGGACTTCTTCGGCAGCAGGTCGTGGCTGCCGACAATCGTGATAGGGATGATGGGAAGCTTGGCCTTGAGCGCCAGCACCACCCCACCCTTCTTGAAAGACTTGAGCACCCCGTCCACACTGCGGGTGCCTTCGGCGAAAAAGAAGGCGCTGATGCCGTCCTTGAGATCCCTGACCGCCCTGTTGATTACTTCTAC
>JAKQBR010000262.1 GCA_029574005.1 Deltaproteobacteria bacterium
GGATGCGCGCTACGTGAAGGAAAACCTCGACCCCATCATGCAGAAGGAAGACTTGAGCAGGTACATACTGTGATACCCAAGGGACGTTATATCGCGGAATTAGGGGACGGCGACAAGGTCAAGGCCGTGTTCATGGTGGCGGAGCGCAGGCTCCTGACGGCACGCAACGGCAAGCCCTACGCCAAGCTCGTGCTGCGCGACCGCACGGGCGATATCAGCGGATTCATCTGGGAGGCCGCGGCCGATCAAATGGCCGGCATCGAGCCCGGCGATGTGGTCGGGGTACGCGGCAATGCAGAGAGCTATGAAAACCGCATGCAGGTGCGCATCGAAAAGATCGTACGCCTCTCGGAGACCGAGGTGGACATGGCCGATATCATCCCCACCACCAAGGCCGACCGCGAGGATCTGCTCGCCCGTCTCGATCGGCTCCTGGATACGATCAAGGACCCATCGATCAAACGGCTGATCGATGCCGTTCTGGCGCGCGAGGGCGTCAAGGACGCCTTCTGCAAGGCACCTGCCGCCAAAGGGGTTCACCACAACTATATCGGCGGCCTCCTGGAGCATACCGTGAACGTGCTCAAGGCCGTGGATGCACTCTACCCCATCTTCATGAACTACGGCCTCAACCGAGACTTCCTGATCGCCGGCGCGTTCCTGCACGACCTCGGCAAGATCTACGAATACTCCTATGCCAAGATGATCGATATCACGGCCCCGGGCCGGCTCCTGGGGCATGTCTACATCTCGTCCCAGATCGTGGACGAAGAGATCGCCCATATGGAGGGCTTCCCGGAGGAGCTCCGCCTGCAGCTTATCCATATCATCTTGAGCCACCATGGCGAGCTCGAGTATGGATCGCCCAAGGTGCCCATGACACGCGAGGCCATGTTCCTGCACATGGTGGACGACCTGGACGCCAAACTGGCGGGGTTCGCCTCCATCATCGACGCCACGCCGGAAAACGAGCTGTTCAGCGCGTTTTCCGGGATATACAACCGCTACCTGTATACCAAGGTGTATGAAGCGGGCGCCGAAGAAGAATAAACTGGCCTGAGTCATCAAGAACGAAACGAGCCTGCCTCGATCTGGCGAGGCGGGCTCGATCACGTTGGCCCCCTCACAGGGGGGTACGGTCTTTTAAAGCAGCGGTTCCACCACCCCCAGATCCCCGTCGGTGCGTTTGTAGATCAGGTTGATCTGCTGAGAATCGGTATTCTGGAAGATGAGAAACTCCTTGCCGGAGACGCCGATCTGGAGCACGGCCTCTTCGACGCTCATGGGCTTTACAAAGTATTCCTTCTCGCGGATGATCCGCGGGGAGCGGTCCTCGGAAGCGGCCGGGACCTCAGCCTCGGAGACCGCACGGGCAGCGCCCTTGCGCTCCTGAAGCTTCTGTTTGTGTTTCTTGATCTGCCGCTCCACCTTGTCCATGACCATGTCAATGGCGGCATACAGATCCTCGGTTATCTCGACTGCATTAACTATCACCCCGTCCGCATTGAGCGTGACCTCGGCCTTGTGCCGGATCTTCTCCACCGAAAGAATGACATGCGCCTCGGCCGGCCGATCGATGTACTTCCCGATCTTTGACAGGCGCTTGGTGGCATAGTCTTTTAACGCCTCTGACGGATCGACGTTCTTGAAGGTGATATCTATATGCATAGGTCCTCCTACAGCTTTAATAGTGTTTTTTCCGCCGGTTTGACGGAAGCAATCCCAGTATTTCCCGATACTTGGCGACAGTGCGCCTGGCGATCTCCACCCCCTTTCCTTTCAAGATTTTGGCAATGGCCTGATCCGACAACGGGTGTTTGCTGTTCTCATTTTTAATGATGTTCTCGATCTCGTTCTTAATGCTCTGTGAGGCCACAAAGCTTCCGTCGCTCATGGATATCCCGCTCGAGAAGAAATATTTAAGCTCAAAGGTACCTTGCGGCGTGTGGACATACTTATTGGATGTCACACGGCTGATAGTGGATTCATGCATGCCGACATCCTCGGCCACGTCGCGCAGCACCAATGGCTTGAGGCTGTTGATGCCATGATCGAGAAAATCCCGCT
>JAKQBR010000321.1 GCA_029574005.1 Deltaproteobacteria bacterium
TTGCGATGATGGAGACTATGGCCGCCCAGAATCCCAATAATGCACTTCTCCAGACATGGGCGGCGCGCGCAGAGTATTACCTGGGCGAATACTACACCTTGAATGGCGAGCACGACACCAAGGCGATGCCATACTACAAGAAGGGCATCGCCTACGCAGAAAAGGCCCGCAAGCTGCAACCAAACAGTGTCTTTGCCAACTACTGGTACCAGATCAACCTGGCGCGGTCCATCCAGATGACGAGCCTTTTGAATAAGGCCCGTTACCTCATGGACCTCCTAACCCCGCTGCTCTACACCTCGCGGGAAAACAGCTTCTACTATTTCGCCGGGCCGGTGCTGTGCCTGGGGACCATGATTACGAACGGGGGGTGGGTCACCGAAAAGGGCATGGTCATCGCCAACCTCAATCTGGACATAGAGATGAACGGCCTTGAGCAGGCGGAGATCTTGTATCCCGAATATCTCTATATCCCCTATGCCCGCGCCGATATCCTGGCCTATAAGGGCAAGAAGAAGGAGGCCATGGCCATCCTGGAAAAGATCGTGGCAGCGAATCCGGACGCCAATCCCCTGATCCCGGAGAATCGCAGCTTCCAGAGGGCAGCCAGGGATCTCCTGAGCGAACTCCAAAAGGGCAGCCGGCACTAGAAAAAAAGGGGGCTCATGCCCCCTTCAGAAACAAGGATTACAACGAGAATTACTTGTTGACGTTACGCCACAGCGAGGCGCCGGCATTGCCGAAAGCTCCGCAGAGCGTGGCGACACCGTACTTGGCGTCCGGATAGTCGGTTTTCATGATGTTGTTTAGGGTCACGATGAGACGGGCGCCGCTTTCACCCAAGGGGTGCCCGATCGCCAAGGCACCGCCCCAGACATTGACATTCTTGAAAGGCGCATTCTCGGCGATACCGAGTTCACGCACGCACGCCAGCGACTGGCTGGCAAAGGCCTCATTGAATTCCCACAGGTCAATATCGCTCACCTTGAGGCCCGTGCGGGCAAGCAGCTTCTTAACGGCAGGTATCGGTCCGATACCCATGACGGTCGGATCGCATCCGGCAATAACGCCGGCCTCGTACTTCAGATGGTACGACAGTCCCATTCTGTCCGCCAGGCCCCGCTCCATGAGGAGCAATGCCGCTGCGCCGATGGTCAATGGCGAAGATGTCGCGGCGGTCACCACGCCGTCAGCCTTGAAGCTCGGCTGCATGGCCGCCATCTGCTCCATGGAGATATTGCCGCGGATCCACTGATCGGTATCGACCATGAACTTCGTGCCATCGTCTTTGAGCCCTTCGATTGGGATGATCTCTTTCTTGAACTTGCCGGCCTTGGTGGCCTCGTCCGCCTTTTTGTGGCTCCAGTAGGCCATGTTTTCCATGTCGGTACGGCTGATTTTCCATTGCGCCGCGACCTTTTCAGCCGTGGCACCCATGGGGATGTCCATAATATTGTACCGTTCCGCCAGGCGCGGCGCGAAATCCATGTTCATGGCCATGGGGACCTTCTGCATGTCTTCAACGCCGGAGGCCAGATAGATCTCCCCTTCGCCGCACATTATGGCACGGGCGGCATTCTCAGCCGCCGCCATGCCGGAAGGACACTGCATGGTAATCGTATTGGACGGCACAGATTCCGGATAACCTCCGGCAAGCCATGCCAGTCGGCCGATATCGTTCTGCATGCCGGTGATATTGGCGCAGCCGCAGAAGACGGCCTCGATATCCTCGGGCTTGACCTTGGGATTGCGGGCAAAAAGCCCATCATACACTTTGGTGAGAACTTCATCAGGCCTGAGGGCCCTGAACCAGCCCTTCTCGTTGTGCGCCCGGGAATTGGCGGATCGCACACCATCGATAATAACACACTCCTTCATCTCAACCCTCCTCGTATTGTAAGGCATGTTTTATCCGACTATTATGACTTGTTTTTACCATGTTGTCAATCAAATCGAGCAAAGCGGTTCCGCATGCTTTCACCGAGGAACCATCTTAGCCATGCCATGAACCGTACTCAAGTGATATCTCCTGTAACCGGGAGCATTCTTGAAGACCCTAGGTTGAGCTCCAGTTTCCATCAAAGACCCCGACAGGTTAACCATCTGCAACGACCAGAGGCTCTTCCGAAGACCGCGGAGAAAGAGGTTGACAAATCGATACCCATTCATGTATTTACCATATGGGCCAACCTGTTATCATTGCTGTTGCGTATCCGAGGAGCTGGAATGACTGTGCATCGAATATCACACCACGACCGAGCGGAGGCGTCTCCTGCGATTCGGATCCAGTCAGCAGCATGCACCGGCAGAGCGCTTCCAATTCGCGACCGGAGCACCCTCAATCAAGTCCGCGGTGAAACACACAGGGAAAAGAGCCGAAAACATGGTAACATGTTTCATGGAGGAGGTTTTCATGGATGGTATCAGATCCTATGCTGCTTGCAAGCGCAACATCGGTATCCTGGCAAGAATTCTCTCGACGATCCTGATAGCCGGCGCGTGGGTTCTAGGCACCGTCTCTCTGGCAAACGCCAGGGCCTGGGACATCGATCCGCCGCTTCCCGGCGGCGACCCCCAGTGGGAAAAGGTCAGAGACCTCTATGCGAATCACCATGGCGGCAAGAACCTGGCGGAATTGATCGCCGTCCTCACACCTCTCAAGGACAAGTATCCGGACAAGGTCGAGACGTATCTCTGGCTGGCGCGCGTACATTATCTGCAGGGACGCTATGAGAGAAAAGGCTGTGAAGAACATTTCGAGAAGGCCGAAAAATATGCCGCGCAGGCCTGTCGCATGGACCCCAAAAACGCCAAGGCGATCAGGCTCCTGACAGATGCGCTGGTTTACAACCGTGACCGCTCCTATATCTTCCATCACTATGGCTCCCTGATCAGGTCATTTGCGCCGCTACCGGACGAGGAGGCACTGCCGCCCATGAACAATTACGCGGGGTGGGATGCCTTCATGCAGCAATGGGCAGCGCGGGCGGACATCGCCAAAGGACAGCATGCCGTGGCGCTGGTCGAGAAGATCGCACAGGAACACCCGAACGATGCCCTGGCGCTGACATGGGTTGCCCGAGCCGCCTACTGCGTGGGAGAAACCTACACGTCCCTGGACGAGCACGACGCCAAGGGGTTGCCCTATTACGAGAAGGCCATGACCTATGCGGGAAAGGCGCGCAAGCTTCAGCCGGGTAGCGTGCCGGCCAATTACTGGTACCAGATCAGCCGGGCACGTTCGGTACAGTTTACGAGCCTTATCAATAAGGGCCGCTATCTCACGGACATGTTGACACCCTTGCTGTACTCAGACCGTGAGAACGGCACCTACTACTACTTCGGACCATTCCTCACCTTGGGCACCATGATCACCAACGGCGGCTGGGTGACGGAGAAGGGCATGAAAATCGCACGCATCACCCTGGAGATGGACTTGAACGCCCTCGAGATAGCCGAGATCCTCTGCCCGGATTACTTCTATATCCCCTATACCCGCGCGGATATCCTTGCCTATAAGGGCAGAAAGAAAGAGGCCTTGGCGATCCTTGAAAAGCTGCTGGCCCGCGACCCCGATGCCAACAAGCAGATACCGGAAAACCGGGCCTTCCTGCGCATGGCCAAGAACCTCCACAACGATATCAAGAATGGTAAATGATACGGGCGACCTGACCCCGATGGGTTGGCGGCTGCATCACCCCCACCCCCGCTTTTCTCAGGAGCGGTGGAGATTATACTATATTATGGAAAGGAGGTTGTACGATGGCGTATAGGACTGATACTCTGTGTGGGATATTCCACAACCAGGCGCTGAGATACGGGGATCGGTTCCCGTTCCTTACGGCGCGTTTCGACAAAGAGGGACGGCCGATCGACCATTTCACCTCGCGGTCGTGGAAAGACACCAGGGACGAGGTTCTCGACCTCGCCAGAGGCCTCATGGCCCTGGGCGTCAAGCGCGGCGACCGCGTCATCATCTTCTCCGAGAGCCGGCCGCGCTGGATCATCGCCGACCAGGCCATTCAGGCCTGCGGCGCCATCGGCGTACCGCTCTATCCCACGGTTTCCGACGAAGAGCTGGCATTTATGCTTGAAGACAGCGAGTCCAGCGTCGTCATCCTTTCCACCCAGGACAAGGCCCAGATGACCATCAAGGTCTCGCAGGGCAGGGAGAAACCGATCATCATTCAGATGTCACCCTGGGAAGGCGGTAATAAACCGGAAGGCGTTTATACCTTTGCCGAGGCCATGGCGCTGGGAAGCCAGAGGATCAGCCTGGCGGCGGTGGAAGAAGAAATCGCGAGGGTATCCCCCGACGATATCACCTCCATCATCTATACCTCGGGCACGACCGGAAAACCCAAGGGCGTCGTGCTCACACAGACTAACTGGGTGGCCAACATGCATCAGTGCACGGCCTCCGAGATCATGCAGCGCACCCGGGACCTCGATCTGCACCTTAAAACCCTGGTGCACCTGCCGCTGTGCCATGTATTCGGCCGGACCAGCGACTTCCATTCCGTGGGACTGATCCTGGGTGGAGAGCTTGTCTTTGCCGAGAGTTATCAGAGCATGGCCCGCGATCTGCGCGAGATCAGACCCCAGGTCATCAACACCATACCGCGCCTGTTTGAGAAGATCTATGAGATCGTGCAATCCACGACCTCCAGGTCCAAACCCCTGTTCCAGTCCATCTATAAATGGGCCATGAGCAAAGGCAAGCTCTATGTGGACAGCCTGGCGACGGGCACGCGCATGGCGCCCCATCAGCTCCTGATGTTCTCGCTGGCCAACATCCTGGTATTCGAGCGGTTGAAAAAGCAGATGGGCCTGGATCGGGTGGTTCTGGCCATCTCCGGCGGCGGCAAGCTGGCCCCGGAGATATGCACCTTCTTCAGGGCGCTGGGCATTCAGTTGAGCGAAGGCTACGGCCTGACCGAGACCAGCCCGGTCATCAATTTCAACGCCCCGGAACTCTACATGCAAAAACCGCAGAGCGGGATCGCCAAGGCACTCTACGACTGGATCATGACCATGACCACCGACCTCATGGTGGTGGGGGTTTCCCAGGGCAGGTCGCCATACTTGAACCCGATCAGAACCCTCAAACTCGGTCTGTGCTACTATTCCCTGGTCTATAACCTGCGGGTCAAGCCGGGCTTTGTGGGCCGCACCATGCCGGATACCATCGAGAAGATCGCCGAGGACGGCGAGATCCTGGTCAAGGGCCCCCAGGTGTTTAAAACCTATTGGAAGAGGCCTCAGGACACGGAAGATTCCTTCACCCCGGACGGGTTCTTCAAGACCGGTGATATCGGCCAGTTCGACAGCGAAGGCTTCCTGCAGATCACGGACCGCAAGAAAGAGCTGTTTGTTACTTCAGGCGGCAAGAACGTGGCCCCACACCCCATCGAGGTGGCGTTGATCTCCCGGCCCTATATCGACCAGGCCTGTCTCCTGGGCGACGGCCGCAAATATCTGACCGCCCTGATCATCCCGGATTTCGAAAGCCTCAAGCGCTATGCCAAGGACAAGGGCATCACCTATGCCACGGCGGCCGAGCTGGTGGCGCATCCCGAGATCAGGGGGCTGATCGCCAAGGAGGTGGATGAGGTCAACGCGAGTCTGGCCCGTTATGAGCAGATCAAGT
>JAKQBR010000333.1 GCA_029574005.1 Deltaproteobacteria bacterium
CTGGGAAGGGATCGAGTACCGTTACCCCATCGGCAAACGCGTCAAGGGCAAGGTCACTTCCATCACCAACTACGGCGCCTTCGTCGAGTTGGAGGAGGGCGTGGAAGGCCTGGTGCATATCTCGGAGATGTTCTGGACCAAGAAGATGCGCCACCCCTCTTCGCTCTTGAAGGAGGCCGACGAGATCGAGGTCCAGATCCTGGGCGTTGATCAGAACGAGCGACGCATCTCGCTCGGTTTGAAACAGACCATGCCCAATCCCTGGGAACTGCTGCGGCAGTGCTACCCCGAGGGCGCTGTGGTCCAGGCGCGCGTCAAGAACATCACGGACTTCGGCGTGTTCGTGAGCGTGGACGATACCATCGACGTCGACGGGTTGATCCACATGAGCGACCTGTCATGGGACCCCAAGGTCAAGAACCCCAAGGAGCTCTTCAAGAAGGGCGATATTGTCAAGGCCAAGGTCATCACCATCGATCCGGAGAACGAGAAATTCTCCTTGGGCCTGAAGCAGATGGAGCCCGATCCCTGGACGCAGGTGGCCAATGAGCACCCGGCCGGCAGCGTCATCCGGGGTCGCATCACCAGCGTGACCGATTTCGGGGCCTTTGTGGAGATCGCGCATGGCGTGGAAGGCATGATCCACATCTCCGAGGTAAGCAAGGACAAGATCGAGTCCCTGGCCGAGGTCCTCAGCGTGGGGCAGGAGGTCGAGGCCGTGGTCCTGAGGGTGAGCCCGGAGAACAAGAAGATCGGGCTTTCCATCAAAGCCATGGAGGACGCCCAGACGCGCAGGGTGCTCCAGGAGAACAAGACCACCGACAAGGTGGCGACCAACCTGGGGCAGCTCCTCAAGGAATTGCAGGACAAGTCGAAAGGCTAACCTAAGAAAGGGCGCACCGCGGTGCGCCCTTTCGATTTCAGGACCGATGATACCGCCGGCGTACACGGGGTATGGACAAGAACCTGCGCTTATACTATAGAAACACCAGGATGATGCGGAATAAACGTCAGGGGTAAACCTAAGGCGAACGGTCGCAGGGATGAAGAAGAAAACCAAGCTTACAGGTCTTATGATCGTCCTCATCATCCTCGCGGTATGGGGCGTCAAGACATACAGGGAGCTGCAGAAGCCCGCCATCGGTCTTATCAAGGTAGAGGGCGGGATCACCACATCCCTGGAGAGCCTCGAAACCATCAAGGATTATGAGGAAGACGAGACGATCAAGGCGGTCTTGGTGCGGATCGACTCACCCGGCGGCGTCGTCGGGCCTTCGCAGGAAATCTACCAGCGCCTCTTGAAGCTCAAGGGCAAGAAGCCGATTATCGTATCCATGGGCGCCCTGGGTGCCTCCGGGGCCTACTATATTGCCTGCGCCGCGGATACGATCTATGCCCTGCCCGGGACGTTGACGGGCAGCATCGGCGTGCTCATGGAGTTCGTGGATGTCAGCGAAGGCATCGCCAAGCTGGGCATCAAGGCTGGGAGCATCACCTCCGGAAACCTCAAGGACGCGGGTTCGCCCTTTCGGCCCATGACCGAGGTCGAACGGGCCTATTTCAAGGATGTCATCGATGACACGCATGCCCAGTTCGTTGAGGCCGTGGCCAAAGGCCGCCGCCTGCCGATCGACAAGGTACGCGAGCTGGCCAACGGCCGGATCTATACCGGCAGACAAGCAAAGAATCTGGGACTGGTCGACCGGCTCGGGGGATACGACCAGGCCCTGGAGGAGGCCAAACGGTTAGCTGGAATAACCGGCGAGCCGCGTATCGTGCAGCCGGCCGAACCGCTGGGGTTCTTCGAGCTTGCCGGTCGCTTCCTGGACGGCTATGCACCGCATTCGCTCAAAACCGGAGGCGGGTCGCTCAGGACGGTCCGGCTCGAATACCGGATATTTTAGAGGGAGTCCACCATGCACAGGATCATAGACGAGGCCTTGACCTTCGACGATGTCCTCCTGCTCCCGGCCAAATCGGATGTGAAACCGGGCAGCGTCGATATCGCCACCAATCTTACCAGGGGTATCCGGCTGACCATGCCGCTCTTGAGTGCCGCCATGGATACGGTTACCGAGGCCAACACCGCCATCGCCATGGCGCGCGAGGGCGGCATCGGCATCATCCACAAGAACATGACGCCTGAGATGCAGGCCGTGGAGGTCGACCAGGTCAAAAAGTCCGAGAGCGGCATGATCGTGGACCCCATCACCATGGGGCCTGACCGCCGCATCGGCGAGGCCCTGGACCTCATGCGACATTACCATATCTCGGGCGTGCCGATCACCGTGGAAGGCAGGCTGGTCGGCATCCTGACCAACCGCGACCTGCGCTTCGAGACCGATATGAACAAACTCATCCGGGACGCCATGACCAAGGAGAACCTCATCACGGTCAGGGGCGAGATCACCCTGGAGGAGGCCCGTAAGCTTCTCCATCAGTACAAGATCGAGAAGTTGCCGGTCGTGGATGATGAAAATCGGCTCAAAGGCTTGATCACCATCAAGGACATCGAGAAGGCCGAGCGCTACCCCAACTCTGCCAAGGATTCGCGGGGGCGCCTGCTGGTAGGGGCCGCGGTCGGCGTCCTGCCGATGGACGAGGAGCGGGTGCACGCCCTGGTCAAGGCCGGGGTGGATGTGCTGGTGGTGGATACCGCGCACGGCCATTCCACGGCCGTCATCGAGAGCGTCAAGGCCATCAAGGCCATGTACCCGTCGGTGCAGGTCATTGCCGGCAATGTCGTGACCGAGGAGGCCACGCTGGACCTGATCGAGGCCGGCGCGGACGGCGTCAAGGTGGGCGTGGGCCCGGGGTCGATCTGCACCACGCGCGTGGTGGCGGGCGTGGGCATGCCGCAGATCACGGCCATCCTGCGCTGCGCCACGGCGGCCCGCAAGCATGATGTCCCCATCATCGCCGACGGCGGGATCAAGTTCTCCGGCGACCTCACCAAGGCCCTGGCCGCCGGTGCCTCAACGGTCATGATCGGTTCGCTTTTCGCCGGCACCGATGAGGCGCCCGGCGAACTCATCATCTACCAGGGCCGCACCTACAAGGCCTACCGCGGCATGGGCTCGGTTGAGGCCATGAAGGCGGGCTCCAAGGACCGCTACTTCCAGGGTGAGGTCAGCGACTTCAACAAGCTCGTCCCCGAGGGCATCGTGGGACGGGTACCGTACCGCGGCCGGATTTCGGAGAATGTCTACCAGCTCATCGGGGGCCTGAGGGCCGGCATGGGCTATACCGGGTGCCGCAGCATCAAGGAGCTCCAGAAGAACGCCCGCATGGTCAAGATCACCACGGCGGGCCTGAAGGAATCCCACGTGCATGACGTCATCATCGTCAAGGAGTCGCCGAACTACAAACTGGAATCTTGAGTGCGCGGGTAGACGGCCATGAGCTTTGTCCACCTGCACTGCCATACCCAGTACAGCCTCTTAGACGGCGCCATCCGTATCTCCGACCTGATCGAACGCACCAAATCCTTCGGGCAGGAGGCCGTGGCTATTACCGATCACGGCGTGATGTTCGGCGCGGTGGAATTCCACGACAAGGCCCGTGAAGCCGGGATCAAACCCATCATCGGCTGCGAGGTCTATGTGGCGCCCACCGGCATGGAGGTCAAAGAGGTCCAGCCCGGCCTTCCGCGCTACTACCACCTGATCCTCTTAGCCGAGGATTATGCCGGGTACCAGAACCTCATGCGGCTGGTGTCGCTGGGCCATGAGCGCGGGTTCTACCACAAGCCGCGCGTCGACCGCAAGGTGCTCTCCGAGCTGAATGCAGGCCTGATCGCCATGAGCGCCTGTCTGCAGGGCGAGATCCCCTACTGGCTCCTGCGGAACAACCGGGAGAAGGCGAGCGAGGCCTTCGAATTCTACCTGCGGACCTTCAAGGACCGCTTCTATCTTGAGATCCAGGAAAACGGCCTGGCCGACCAGAACCAGGTCAATCCGCTCATCATAGACCTTTCACGTCGGCATGGAATCCCGCTGGTGGCCACCAATGACTGCCATTACCTGAACGCCTCCGACGCCAAGGCGCATGAGGCGCTCTTGTGCATCCAGACACAGAACACCCTGCACGACAAAGACCGCATGACCTTCGGTACGGACCAGATCTACCTGAAGAGCCCGGAAGAGATGGCGGCGAGTTTCGCCAATATCCCCGAGGCCCTGGCCAATACGCTGGAGGTGGCCTCCCGCTGCAATGTCGAGATCCCCAAGGGGGTCTACTATTTTCCGGTCTTCCCGTCCGAGGGCCGTTCGTTGGAGGATATCATTGATGAAAAGGCTTGGCAGGGACTGGAAAAGCGCATGCCGGGCTACTCCGAAGAATATCGTGAACGGCTGGCAAGCGAGCTGGAGATCATCAAATCCATGGGGTTTGCCGGATATTTCCTGATCGTGGCCGATTATATTGGCTTTGCCAAGACGCACAATATTCCGGTCGGGCCGGGACGCGGCAGTGCCGCCGGGTCGCTCGTGGCATATGCGATCGGCATCACCGATATCGACCCCATCCGCTGGAATCTGCTCTTCGAACGTTTCTTGAACCCGGAACGCAGGAGCATGCCGGATATCGATGTGGACTTCTGCCAGGAACGACGCGACGAGGTCATCGAATACGTCAAGAACCGCTACGGCAAGCAGTATGTCTCTCAGATCACCACCTTCGGGAACATGAAAGCGAGGGCCGTGGTCCGCGACGTCGGCCGCGTGCAGGGCTTGAGTTTCGCCGAGGTGGATGCAATCGCCAAGCTCATCCCCAATGACCTCAAGATGACCCTGGACAAGGCCCTCAAGGAAGAGCCGCGGCTCAAGGACCTGGCCCAGAAAGACCCCCAGGTGGGCCGGCTGATCGAGATCGCCCGTTCCCTGGAGGGATTGAGCCGGCATGCCTCGATACATGCCGGCGGCGTGGTGATCTCGGACGACAAGCCCATCACCGACCACGTGCCTATCTATGTGGACAAGAAGGGCATGCCCATCAGCCAGTATGACATGACCCGGCTGGAGCGCATCGGCCTGATCAAGTTCGACCTCCTAGGCCTCAAGACCCTGACCGTGATCCACAAGACACTCGAGATCCTGGCGGCTCGTGGGGCGCCTCTCGATCTGAGCGCCATCCCGCTGGACGACAAGCCCACCTACAAGCTCATCGGCGACGGCGACACCGCGAGCGTGTTCCAGCTGGAAAGCTCGGGCATGCGCCAGATGCTCAGATCGCTCAAGCCCGACAAGTTCGAGGACATCATCGCCGCGGTGGCGCTTTTCAGGCCCGGGCCCATGGACCTGATCCCGTCCTATGTCGAGCGCCGGCACGGCCGCGAGAAGATCGAGTACCTGCATCCCATCCTGGAGCCCATCCTCAAGGAGACCTACGGCATCATCGTCTACCAGGAGCAGGTCATGCAGATCGCCCAGGCCGTGGGTGGCTATTCGCTGGGCAAGGCCGATCTTCTGAGGCGCGCCATGGGCAAGAAAAAGGCCGAGGAAATGGCCAAGCACCGCGACATCTTCATCGAGGGGGCGCTTCAGCGCGGGGTTGCCAGGGACATCGCCTCCGAGATGTTCTCCCTGATGGAAAAGTTCGCGGAGTATGGGTTCAACAAGAGTCATGCCGCGGCCTATGCCCTGGTGTCCTATCAGACGGCCTATCTCAAGTGCCACCACTTCAAGGAGTTCATGGCCGCCAACCTGACCCTGGACCTGAACAATATGGATAAGGTCGTGGCGCACATCGCCGAGTGCCGGTCCAACAACGTGGCCATCCTGTCCCCGGACATCAACGAGAGCAGCTGGGAGTTCGTAACCACGGATGAAGGCATCCGTTTCGGCCTGGGAGGCATCAAGAACGTGGGCAAGGGCGCGGTCGAGATCATCCTCAAGGAGCGCGAACGCGGGCGCTACGCCGACCTTGCCGATTTCATCAGCCGCATCAACCTGACCAAGGTCAACCGCCGCGTCATCGAGGCGCTCCTCAAGGCCGGGGCCTTTGACGGCCTGCACAAAAACAGGCGCTCAATCTTCGAGTCCCTGGATACCTTGATCGATGCCGCCCAGCGCGCCCAGAAGAACCGCGACGACGCCCAGACCACGCTCTTCGCCCTGGAGGAGTTCGAAGACCCTACCCCGGTGCTTACGCTGCCGGATATCCCGGACTGGCCCGAGGGCGAACGCCTCAAGATGGAGAAGGAAGTCCTGGGTTTCTACATCTCCGGACACCCCTTGAACGGCTATGCCCATGTCATTGAGAGGTTCTCAACCGCCACGACCCTGACCTTGAGCGAAACCAGCGGCAAGGTGATCCTGGCCGGCATCATCCATAACCTGAACATCACCCGAACCAAGAAGGGCGAGCTTATGGCCCGGGCCATCTTCGAAGACCTCAACGGCACGGTCCCGGTCATCTTCTTCCCCAAATGTTACAGCGCCTATGAGGCCGCTATCTCCGGCGACGGCCCCGTAATCATCAAGGCCCGCGTGAACTTGAGCGAGGATGAGAACGAAGAGACCGTACAGGTGGACCTGCAGGCCGAGGAGGTGTACCCTATCGAACAGGCCGACGCCATATTCGCCAGCCGGATACTGGTGCGGTTGAAGGAGGGCGATACCGCTGAGCAGATCCGGGCCTTGAAGGGCGGCATCGCGAGTTTCAAGGGGAGTTGCCCCTTGAGCTTTGAGATCGCCACGGCCCGGGCGATCATCAATGTCGAGGCCGGAAAGACATTCATGGTCACGCCCTGCAAGGCCTTGGTCGAGCACGTGCAGGAGATCCTTGGGCCGGCGCGCATAGAGATACAGTGATGAAGAAAGACGAGCGATTCGTTGACATCGATCAGGCGCTCAAGGAGCTCAAACAGAGCATCGCCTCCCTGGAAGGCCTGGATACCTCCGAATTCACGCGCAAGGTAGACGACCTTCGGAACGAGCTCTACAACGGGATCAGCCGCTGGGAGAGCGTTGAGATCGCCCGCCATGCCGTGCGGCCGGGCGTGGACGATTACATCGCCGCCGTCTGCACCGACTTTATGGAGCTGCACGGCGACAGGGTTTATGAGGATGATCCGGCCGTTATCGGCGGTCTGGCGACCATTGACTCGCAGGCGGTGGTCGTCATCGGCCACAAGAAGCGCTCCAGCGGCTCCAAGGGCTACATCGACCACCACTACGGCATGGCCAGCCCGTCGGGGCACTACAAGGCCATGCGGTTGATGCGGCTGGCCGAAAAGTTCGCCAAGCCCATCGTGACCTTTGTGGATACCCCCGGGGCATATCCCATGCCGGAGGCAGAGGAAAGGGGGCAGGCCTTCAGCATCGCGCGCTGCATCGCCACCCTAGAGGGCATACGCACGCCGGTCATCGCCTGCATCATCGGCGAAGCCGGTTCGGGCGGCGCTCTGGCCCTTGGCTTCGGGGACCGGACCATCATGCTGGAAAACGCCTTTTACAGCGCCATATCGCCCGAAGGTTTTTCTTCCATCATCTCCGGCGATGCCTCCAACAAGAAGAATGCCGCCGATACGCTCAAGGGTTCGGGCCGGGACCTGTATCTGGCGGGTCTGGTCGATTATCTCGTCCGGGAGCCGCTGGGCGGGGCGCATAATGACCCCGCCAAGGTCATTCATGACACCGGTCGGGCCATACGGCAGTTCCTGCATGAGCTGCAGGCCCAGCCCATCGTTGACCTCCTGGCTGCCCGGGCCAGACGGGTGGAAAACCTGAAGCCCCCCGATTCTCCGGAGCGCATGGGTGGATGATGCACGCTCCAGGCGGCCCCCGGCGCGCCAACCATCTGAAAGCCCAGAAGGTCGAGGACCACTGGGGACAAGGATGGCGTGCATCGGTTAAAAATTGCCCGGCCGTCGGGCAAATTCTGCTCCCTTAAAGAAACCCCCCGGGCTTTCCGATGGGGTACATAACCGTGGCATTTGATTTGCATGATAAGCGCCAGGAGGATATGCGGTATGAAGATTGATCCGAACCTGACCATCGGCGGTGTAGCGCCGCAGAAATCAAACAGACCCTCGGGCGGACCGGGCGCCTTTGAAGACATGCTCTCCGGCATTGAACGGAAGACCGTGCCCGATACGGTCCCGATGATGCCTTCCACGGCCGTGCCCACGATCAGTCCCATGACGATCAAGGGGCTTGGCATGGGTGAGCAGGCCATGGAACTCCTGGACGGATATGCCCTGGCGCTGTCCGATCCGGCCGTGAGCTTGAAAAAACTGCAACCGATGGTCAATGAGCTCGCGAGTCTGAAGGAAGGGCTGGACAAGACCGTAGCGGCGCTGTCCGATGACGATCCTCTCAAGGGCATCCTCAAGGATGTCGGTTCGACGCTCGAATCCGAGGTGCTGCGCTTCTCGCGGGGAGACCTGCTGATGTGATCGCAGCCGCGGCGGTCGTACTCCTGGGCCTCTTCATCGGGAGCTTCCTCAATGTCTGCATCTATCGCATACCGCGGTCCGAATCCATTGTATGGCCCGGATCGCGGTGTACGGCATGCGGCACGCCCATCAAGCCCTGGGACAATATCCCGGTTGTAAGCTATCTCCTCCTCTGGGGCAAATGCCGTCACTGCCAGGCGCGCATCACACCGCGCTATCCCCTGGTCGAGACCTTGAGCGCGCTCCTGGCCCTGGCGCTTTACGCGCGCTTCGGACTGAGCGCGGTCTTTCTCATCTATTACCTCTTCGCCTGCGCGCTGATCGTCATCACCTTCATCGATCTGGATTTCCAGATCATCCCGGACCGCATCTCTCTGGGCGGGATCGTTCTCGGACTGGCGCTGGTGTACTGGCTGCCGGTGACCTACAAGGATGCCCTTATCGGCCTGGCCGTAGGCGCCGGATCACTGATCCTCATCATCTATGGCTATTATTTCCTGACCAAACGACAGGGCATGGGCGGCGGAGACGTCAAGCTCCTGGGCATGATCGGCGTGTTCATCGGCTGGCAGGGCGTGGCCTTCACGATCTTCACGGCCTCCCTGATCGGCAGCGTCGTGGGCCTGGCCTGGATTGCCGTTCAGGGCAAGGACATGAAGGCCGCCATCCCCTTCGGGCCGTTTCTCTCCCTGGGTGCCCTCATCTATCTGTTCTGGGGAAAGGCGCTGATTGCATGGTATTTCATGCTCATGCGGCCTTATTGAAAAGGATCATCCTGCCCATGCCACCTGGTTTTCATGATGCGAGGCCTTCAGAGGAACTGCTTGACAGCCCACAGACGATCATGGATATTGAAGCGCGCAAGAGCAGTGCCCGGGTGGTGGAATTGGTAGACACAAGGGACTTAAAATCCCTCGCCCCTTGCGGGCATGCGGGTTCGACCCCCGCCCCGGGCACCATAAAAATCAATTGGTTACAAGCCGAAGGTAAGGCCGCTCCGATTTCCGTTTGGGTAAATGTGATAAATTTGTGATAAATGGCTTATCAGAGCCATCCATGACCTCAATGGCAGACCGCAGACTCTCCGGATTGTGATGGGCATAGCGCATGACCATGGATACGGTTTTCCATCGCCCCAACTTCTGTAGATCGAAGATGCTGACACCATTCTGAACCATACGCGTTGCGAAGGTATGCCTCAGGTCATGGAACCGGAAATTCTCTATCCCAGCACGCGCCATGGCAATGTAAAAGGCCCTCAGAAGCAGCCTTTTCCCCTTTTGCTGGTTGAGTGTATCGGGGAAAACATAGTCGTTTGGTCCGGGAAAGGTCTTCTGCCTCTCTACAAGAACGCCCATGGCCGTTGCATTCAAAGGCAATTTAATGGGGCTGCGAGATGAATGCCTCATGGGTATCAGGATAAGAGGACCTCAACAATTTCAGGCCATTCTCAAATCTTTGCTCTAATCCCTTGCCTCTTGATCGAAATCTTCCAAGGCCAATGTGAGATCTCCATGCCTATCCTCAATGAGCACTTCGATGAGCTGACTTGCCTGGAAAATATCCTTGGTTGATTTCATCCCGCTTGAAACAGGGCGTTCACCGGAAATCGCAATCTTATGCAAGGCAAACCTGGCTGGGTCCGGAATGTTCACGAGGATTCCGGACAAGCATATTGACACAAAGGATCGCGTCTCCTATACTGCCACACAATAGAACAAGGCCTTATCGATACCACCTAGAACATCTAAGGAGCAGATAAAATGGGAGAATACAGCAAATTCATCTCCACGAAGAGACGCTCCGTTGCCACGCCTAAAAGCATGGTGAACAGTGATGGCTCGTGCGTTTTCGGGACGTTCGACAAGGAATTCGAGGACATGGATATCGTAAAGCTGAAAAAGCCGACGCGCGCGCCGCAGTGTATGAACAGGCTCAAGCTCACGCTCTGGGAAGCTACGGAGGTGCACCTGAAAAACGGGGTACTCCTCGCGGTCTGCTGTGATATGGGGATATTCGGCAAGGTGCTGCACATCTTTTATGACAAGCGCACGCATAAGGTCTATTGCTGGGATACCAACCTGAAGAGCAAGGACACGAAGATCGCGCCCAACCTCATCAACGGCAGCGTCGCACAGGCGACAACCCCGGTCGGGCAGATCAAATACATCAATGACTTCGACAAGGGCAGGTGCCGTCTTTGCGGCAAACACAAATCCGACGAGGCGCTCATCGAGTACGAGTTCGAGCTTACGCGTCTGAGCAGACCGAGCATTGTCAGCATTCCGTTCGGTAAAAACAGACCTCTGTACAGTCAGAAGGATTTCTTCAGGGCAAAGGGCGGGCTGGTTATCAACGGAGAGGAAATGCTCACCGACGAGGATTCCACCGCGATTGTCGACGACCACCGAGGTTATTATCCGCGCCGTTGTCACTACGACTGGGTGACCACGATGGGCCGGTGTGTCATCAACGGTGAAAAGAAATTCTTTGCGTTCAACCTTACCAGAAATCAATCCATCGACCAGGACGCCTACAACGAAAATCTCATCTGGTTTGAAAACGAAACGAGCCTGCTTCCTCCCGTGACGTTCAAGCGCGAGCCCGAGACAAAGGATTTCAAGGACTCCGCTGTATGGACGGTAAATGACGAGCACGATATGGTTAACCTTAGATTTAAGGTGTACGGCATAAACCCGATGGTTATGCACGCCGTTCTCGTCAATATCGATTATTACGTGGCCTTCGGCGAGCTCGAAGGCTATGTCCGCGACGAGGACGGCAACAAATATATCCTCGACGGCATGATGGGTATGGGAGAGGACAAAACCCTGTTGCTGTAAGACCAATCATGGCTTGGCAAAAAAAGTTATAATAAGAACTCTCTTCATGCACCGAGTGTTACTGCGATATCGGGGTCGGGTCTTGTAATGTGCATGCATCCGGACGAGACGCATTAAGCATGCCCTGACCCCGTATCTGAGAAAAGGCAGATGTCATACGCGGCCTGGACAATACCGTGCGAGAACCATAGAAAATAATCGCGAAGGAGGATCGGCGGGGGCTTGCTTCGCGCGGGTAGCTGCACCTGGCGGCCCCCCATGGTGCGTATGAAGAAAAAGGTAATCGTTCATGACCTCATGCAGAGCGGCTACGAGTACACCCTGACCGAGCCGATGGGCTGCAACTTTTCCCCTGATTTCAAGCCGGAACTAACGCCGGCCCAGATGCTGGAACTCGGTGTATTCGGCGGCAAGTACATGACGGACTGCCAGGATGAATTCCCGCCTTCCTGGTATAAGAACGCGAAACTGTGTCGCGAGAAGCATGATCCTGAACTGAACTTCTTCAAGATCAATGCATCCCAGCCGTTATGGTACTGGAGGGAGAAGGGTTGGATCTATTGGGAGGACCCTCGCGGCTGGTTCCAGTGGTATTGCCGGTACTACATGGGCAGGAGATGCCCCGATGATGCCCGGCAGATCAAGCGATGGAAGGCCATGAGGCGCCATGTGACCCAGATCGAGATGCACTGCGCGCCGGGTGATTGGTCCTGCCGGCGCAAGCAGAGGCAGGCCCTCCTCCATTGGGCATATGACAGCCGGAAAATATAGGGGCATATGGTGGTTTGGCTCTGTGCTTTCAGGCTTGACACCCATGACGGTATGCCTGAAAACGGTAAGGAGCAATCATGAATATATCAGAAGAGGCAAACATGCTGGCTGGGTTTGTCCTGGCGCATGCGGCGTGGAACGTTTCAGACCTGCCGCCGGGTGTTCCGCTGGTGCCCCTGGCCTTGTGCGTGGAAGGCTCGGAGCGCAAGCTTTTCCGTTTCGAGGCTGAGACGCAGGAGCAGGCAATAGCCATGGGCAAGGAGTTCGTTGCCAAGCAGCAAGCGTCCGCATCGGCCTGGGCCTTTGCAAGAGTGGAACTGATGGACACGGTCTCCGGAAAGAAGGACGCGATCTTTGTGGATGCGTGGGCCGCGGGCATGGGCGAACCCATCAGGTACATCCAGCCTTTTCAGCCATACGCGTCCGGTGCGTTCAAGCTACTGGGCGCGGCGATTCCCGTCGTGGCGGGCGCGATGCTGAGCCCCGCGCAGTCGGAACCCTACCTGGCCGTCCTCTACCAGGGGGTCTTCAGCCACGCGAAGGCGGCCGGGCTCTGGGCGTTGTGGCAGTAGCGCTTTCGCGTCTGCCCGGTTTGCATCACGACTTGGCCACGTCCTCGGCATAAGAGCGCAGCTCCGCCGGCCACGGGGTCTGCGTGATCACGGTCGCGGGCCGGCGGTACTTTTCCTGCTTCGCCAGCTTGCGGATGTTCTGGATCGTGAAGATGCCCACATATTTCAGGGCCATGTTCATGATCGAGGGCGGGATCTCGTCGATCGCGCCGCCCGGCATGAGCATGATCTGGTAGGTCACCTGAAGGTGGTTGTCGTCGATGGGCTTGAGCATCCACTCCATCTCGCAGAACCTGATGCGGATCACGTCCTTGGGTATGGGGTAGTCGGCGTTGATGGCCTGGACCTTGACCAGCACCTCGTTGGTCGGTTTGTGGTAATAGTAGTCCATGCGCGAAACCACGTCGCGGTCCTGCAGCGGCCAGGGCGCCCCCTGCAGGATATAGGCGTAGCGCGTATCGTTGGTGGCCTTCAGTCCCGGCAGGTTGACCGGTCCGGTCTTCTTGGACATGTAGAAGACCTTCTGATAGAGGTCCCAATCCCGCATCATGTTCTCGCCCTGGGCCACCGAGAGATCGATCACGCCCACGAAGCGGCCCTGCTTGAAGAAGCCGCGCGGGTTATCGCGCCCGTACGCGACGATCCCGTCCATCTCGTTGAACTTCACCCAGGGGCCGGGCTTGGCATCCTCGCGCGCCGGCAATGCCGAGCCGCACAGCAGTGCCAGCGCGGCCACAGCGATTATCGCACATCCCCGTTTCATGCTGCTCCCTCCTTCGTCGCACGGGTTGAATGACTGTTCGACAACCCTTCAAGTTATAACAAATTAACAAAAAACGCGGAGGTTGTCACGCGCGGAACGGGAGGCCAAGAACCATGGGCATCATGCTACCCCGCTTCGATATGATCATTTCGACCGCACGTCGGAAACGTCCGGGAATCCGCGGTCGATGCAGGTGCTCTGCTGGTTTTTCAGGTACCTGTTTAAAAAACACAGACAATAGAAGCGTATCTCCTCGTGATATCCGGCCGTGAGATCGGTCCAGGCGAAGTGACCGGCCCTTTTGAATTCAACGTAATACGACGGGGACGGGGTTTGATCGTAGGCGCCGCCGGGCCTTCGCACCCAGGAGGTCGTCAGCCACGAATCCGCGGTTCCGCCCTGGTACATGACCGGAATGTTCAGACCGCTTAAGGTATGGTTCCTGACGAACGGGGTGACATACGGCGACAAGGCGATGACGGCCCTGATGCGTGGCTGCCGCCAGGTTGGCCATGCCCCCGCCAGGCCGAGCGTCGTGTACCCTCCCAGCGAATGCCCTATCAGGGCTATGTTGGCCCAATCAATCTGGGCGGACCACTGCCGGTCGTTTTCCAATGCCATGATGAGACGGTTGATGTCGTTTGCCCTGTCTCGATAGGTCGAATCGGTCCAATTATCCGGGAGTGAAAACGCGACTTCAGGGAGTATAAAAAGCTTATAGAATGCGCCCTTCAATGAATCCGCGTGATTCGGCGCCATGACCAGATAGCCTTCTTCGGCCAGGGCTTGGGTGAGGAATGTCGATTGCGTGCTGCTGCCATGGAACCCATGCGAAAAGATGACCAACGGAACCCGATCCTGGTGCGGTTGCCTGGGGCGCCACACCGAGACCTTCAAGCCGGCTATCTGAATATTGAGATTCTGGGCCGGGACATGGGTAGGATTGATGCTGTCCCCATGAGAACCGTCTCGCGGGGAGCCGGGCAACCCCGCGGGCATGATTTCATCATCGGCATGCAGGACATACCGAACTCCGATGATGACGGAGACGGCCAGGCATATCGCCAAGACAGTCATGATACAGGTTCGTGCAGTTTTCATTTCCAGGCCTCTCTCAAGCTGAATCGAGCAGGTCCGTCACACGGGGATCTCCAGGAATCCCCCGTTGTCCATGGGCGCCCAGGCGATCGTTTCACACAGCGGCTCGGACGAGATGCACACCGAATCCCGGTCGCGGGCCGTGAACAGGGAATAGTAGTCAGGCTCCTTGGAAAAATCCCGGTAGGCGAAGAGCCTGAGGCCGTCTGTGAAAAGGACATTCAGGGCCGAGTAGCGGTACTCGCGCTTGATCAGGCCGGCGGAAGCACGAAACGCTTCCCCCAGGTCGCGGGTCTGTGCGCCGCTCATCACGTGATAGAAAAAGACCTCGGTATCCAACGCGTCGGGTTCCAGGCCTGGCACGGTGACGTCGGGCAGCAGCCGCTCATACCCGTAGACCACCCCGTTGTGGGCGAACGCTACATTGCCATGGTGAAAGGGGTGGGCGTGCCGGGCGGTGGAGCTGCTCTTCCAGGCCGACTTGCGCAGATGCAGGACCAGGACCGGGGAGCGTGGCGTCTCCTGCAATATTCCCATGAGCTTTTCAGTCTCGTCGCGCAGGTTGCCCCCGCTCTTATGGACCATGAGCTTTCCCTCGCGGTACAGGGCCAGCCCCCATCCGTCCAGGTGCCCGGGCGGGTCTCCCGCCATGACCGCGCCGCTTAAGGCCAGGCCGCAGAACCTCTCGACGAGCGCCTCGTGGCGGCTCAGATCGAAATGGGTAATGCCGAAAAGCCTGCACATCAGAAGAATACCCTCGCTACCATGATCGCAACGACGATCCCGAAGCAATCGGCGATCAGACAGACCGGCACCAGGTAGCGGCTGTTCTTGATGTTCACCGCCCCCAGGTAGACCGCCAGCACGTAAAAGGTGGTCTCGGCGCTGCCCATGATGACGGCGGTCATCTTGGCGGGCAAGGAATCGGGGCCGCTGGTCTTGACGATATCGGTAAACAGGGCCGTGGAGGCGCTGCCGGACAAGGGCTTGATGATCGCCATGGAGAAGACCTCGATCGGGATATCAAACCCGGCAAAGACCCGATGAAAACCGTCCCTGAGATAGTCGAACGCGCCCGAGCCCTGAAAGCCCTTGATGGCCACGAAGACCGCCAGCAGGTAGGGGAAGATGTTCAGTACGATCTTCGGCCCCTCCTTGGCCCCGGCCACAAAGGAGTCGTAAACCCGGACCTTGTGCGCGGTCCCGTACAGGAGCGTAAAGAGGATGAAGAGCGGGATGATCAGGAGCGAGAGGTAGTTGATCTTTTCAATCATTTCAGCGCCCTCCGGAATACGTACAGGATCAGGAGCGCTGCCAGGCAGGAGATCACGGTGGCGACCAAGGTCGGCAGCGCGACCGCGGCCGGATTGAGGGCGCCGGAGCCGGCCAGGATCCCGATCACCGTGAACGGGATCAGCTGGATGCTGGCCGTGTTGATCACGATGAAGATCATCATCTCGAAGGTGATGGTCTCTTTGTCTTGGTTCAGGGTGGAGAGCTCCTGCATGGCCTTGATCCCGAGCGGGGTGGCCGCGTTGCCGAGCCCGAACAGGTTGGCCAGGATATTGAGCGTGATGGCCGAGATGGCGGGGTGGTCGCCCGGGATGTTCTTGAACAGGCGCGAGATGAGCGGCCGGAAGAGATGCGCGATGCGGTGGATCAGTCCGGAGTCTTCCAGGATCCTGGTGATGCCCAGCCAGATCGACACGATGCCCAAGAGAAAGAGCGAGACCTCGACCGAGACTTTGGCCCCGTCGAAGAGCGCCGTGGTGAAGGCATCCAGGTTGCCGGTCACAACGGCGAAGATGATGCCGACGGACAAGAGGATCAGCCATACCCAGTTCATTCAGCGCCTCCTCGGAAGGTTGATCTCTTGAATCAGGAGCTGTCTGGTTTCCGTGTTCAGCTCCACCGTGGCGCCCACCGGCAGGGTGATCTTGTTCTTGACATGGCCGATATACGGGGTGTGGACGACCGGGAAATCCAGCTCCATCTGTGATCTCAGGATCTCGAAGACGCGCGAGCTCCTGATCTTGCGGAAGTCGCCCAGGATCAGCCCCTTGACCCCCCTGAACTTGCCGGCCAGGATCCACTGGGTCAGGTAGCGGTCGACCTCGTGCAGCTTTTCATCCACATCCTCAAGGAACAGGATCGCGCCCGCAAGGTCGATCTCCCAGTCGGTGTCGATCAGGGCGGTCAGGGTGATCAGGTTGCCGCCCTTGATGACGCCCTTTGCCGTGCCGGGGTGGTACACCTTTACCGGCGCCTCCTTGAACAGGTTCTTTTCCGGGAAGCCGTTCAAGGCGCTCAGGAACGACTTCACCGTGAACGCACTCGGTCTGTCCAGGTTGATCACCATGGGCGCGTGCAGGGTGGTGAGGCCTGAGCGCTCATGGATCAGGTTCAAGAGGCCGCTTACGTCGCTGAAACCCGCGATCAGCTTGGGATGGTTCCTGATGAGGCCAAAGTCGATGAAGGGCAGGGCCTTCATGGCGCTGTAGCCGCCCCGCTGCGCCAGGATCAGGTCGATGGCCGGATCACAAAACGCGCGGTGGATCTGCCGGGCCTTCTCTTCGGGCGAGGGCAGGGTGGTGGGGAACTGCGGGTTCGCCACCGTGAGGCCCAGCGCGGCCAGTGTGCGAATCCCCATGGCGAAATCACGCCTTTTCTTCATCAAATAGCTGGGGGTGATGATAAACGCGGTATAGCTCACTGAGATGCACCTCCCTTTTCCGCATCCACGATCACCGCCTCCTTGCCGAAGAAATCGGCCGGGAAGCGGCATCCGCGCGCGGTGCGGATCCTGCCTTCAATGCCGGCCCTCAGGCTGCTCTGGGGGTAGAAATAGTAGAGCCGTTCCAGAAAATACTGTGATTGTATCTCGTCGCCACACGCCCTGAAGCCTTGCGCCAGTTCGTAGAGCAGGGCATCGGCATCGGGTGCGGTGGGGTTTATGGAAAGAGCGGCGATAAGCATTTTCAAGCCCTCTTGGCGCGTGGATGACCTTTTCAGGAACGCACGCCCCTCTCTGATCAGCCTCTCGCGGTCGCCTTGATGAATCTCAAGGAAGAACGGCAGCGTATATACCATGCTGCTCTGGTGATTGCCGTTCCTGAACTGGAACTGAAGCCGGTGCATTCCGGGGTGGATCCTTGTGCCATAGCAGACCCGGACCTTCTCGTCTGACACCTTTTCAAAGGACGCCGGAATGCCGTCCAGGCTCAAGGCGAGGGTGGAAAGATCGATCCCGGCCTGGTCGGTCCCGCTCTCCAGTTCCAGCGTTATGTCGGGCTGCGCCTCGCTGATCATGTTTTTGGCCGGGCCTTCGCGGTCGACCCGGCAGGAAAAGCGGGCGGTTGCCGTGGGACAGCCTTGCCGGAAGTAGGTGGACAGCGCGCGCGCGTAGCATTGGGCCTCGGCCTGAAGATAGGTCGGGTCGAGGAGACGCCGGGCATGCTCTGGGTCGGTAATGAACCCGGCCTCGCCGATCACGCCGGGACAGAGGTCGCGTGTTTCGCGCAGGAGCAGGGTGCCGGTTTCCGGATACACGCTGAAGTCGGAAAGCACCCGACCTTGAATCCCGATCAGGTCTTCAAACCGGGGAAGCAGGAGCCTGGCCAGGTCGAAGCTGGCCGGGTTGACCGTGTCGCTGCCCCAGAAAAAGACGCACGGGTAGTTGACCGCGTCGCCGCCCCTGATCGTGGCGTTGTGGTGTATGCTCACCAGGATGTCGGGCATGCTTTGAACGGCGGCGCGCACCCGGTCCGGCAGCTCGACATCGCTATCGGTGGTCCTGCTCATGATCACAAGCGCGCCGGCCTGTACGAGCAGATCCCTCAGGAGCAAGCCCACCTGAAGATTGATCGATTCTTCGGTTATGCCGTACGGGCCGATACGCAGCGGATCACCGGCGGCGGTTCCGCCATGGCCGGGGTCGAGAAATATCCGTTTGCCCTTCAGGGACCCGTAATTGGTATCCGGCGCCGTGCCCGCGGAGGCTACGGTACCCAGACCGATCAAGAGAATGATACCCAGGCCTATCCGCTGAAATCTTTTCAAGCGCATGGAGCTTTTTTACCAGCAGTACGGCTAATTGCAACTCATTTTCCGTTTCTCACATGAAACGATATCGCAGTCGGCTCCTTCTCAGGCGCTCCTCGAATCACCGAATTCATCTTGACGGTAATCTGGATTCGCCGCGGTTTCCCGTAAGCCGTATGGCTCATTGATTGAATCTGGAAAATCATTTAGAATGGATTTGGTATGTTGAGCTCTATCCAGGTCGGTAAAAGAAATGCGGGCATGGCATATGCCCCCTCACCATGTCCCTCCCCCATCGACCCACTGCGTGGGTACCCCGGGGGGAGGGGACCCAAGCACTTTCATTCAGCTGGCCAAGAGCTGTCCTGGGGGTCTACATAAATGGTTTTTATTTATATAATAGCCACTCTTACCATTGCTTTTTTAATAGCAATAATTATCCCATTGGTCTTTTCATCGCTTCATGGTGGATTCTTGATATCATTATTTGCTGGAATTTTTATAAAGCGCAGATGGCTGGCTGTTTTTGTGTCTGTTACCTGGCTACTGCTCCTAAATATACTGGGGAATCTCCTGTCAAATATTCCTATTGATCTATCAAGAGGATTTGCACTGATAAACATAAGTCCCAGAGTAATTCAGGTATGCTCATGGTAGGTTTGATTAGTTACACTCTCAACTATTTATTGAACAAATTTCAATTAGAAACTGATAACCAAACAGTATATCTTGAGGATGAACAAGACGAGGATTCTTGGTAGAGTATATTGAGCACGGTAAGGATCATTCTATGGCTAAGCCTAAAAAATTATTCCGCTGCAGCATATGCGGCTCTGCGAGCGAGAAGTGGCAGGGCAAGTGCCCGAACTGCGGGGAGTGGAATACCCTGGAAGAAGAGGTGATGGTCGAGGCACCCAGGGCAGCGGTCCATGCGGCCCAGGCCCGCGAGGGCGTGGCCATAGCATTCGATGACATTGCCGGCCAGGATGTCTCGCGCCGCTCGACCGCCATCGAGGAGCTGGACCGTGTGCTGGGCGGCGGGGTGGTGGACGGCTCGTTCGTGCTGGTGGGCGGCGACCCCGGCATCGGCAAGTCCACCATCATGCTGCAGATGGCGCACAACCTGGCCGCTACGGGCATGAAGGTCCTGTACGTCAGCGGCGAGGAATCGGCCGTGCAACTGAAGCTCAGGGGCGAGCGCCTGGGCGTGAAGGGGAGACATATCCTGGTGCTGCCCGAGGTCATGCTCGAGCGCATCCAGGAGCAGATCAAGGACATTGCCCCGGACCTGATCGTGGTCGATTCCATCCAGTCCGTGTTCTCGGGCCATATCGACGCCCCGCCGGGCAGCGTCTCGCAGATCCGCTACGGTGCCGGCATGCTCATGGGCCTGGCCAAGAGCGCCGGCATTCCGGTCTTCATCATCGGCCACGTGACCAAGGACGGTTGGATCGCCGGGCCCAAGATGCTGGAGCACATGGTGGACACGGTGCTCTATTTCGAGGGCGATTCCTCGGGCGCCTTCCGGGTGCTGCGCGCGGTCAAGAACCGCTTCGGCCCCGCGGGCGAGATCGGCATCTTCGAGATGAAAGGTACCGGCCTGGCCGAGGTGCGCGACCCGTCGGGCATCTTCATGGGCTTGGGCGGCAAGCTGCCCGGCAGCGCGGTCATGGCCACCATCGAGGGCAGCCGCATCTTTCTGGTCGAGGTGCAGTCCCTGGTGAGCCGCACCACCTTTTCCATGCCGCGGCGCACCTCGATCGGCATGGACGCCAACCGCCTGACCGTGCTGTTGGCCGTGATGGAGAAGCGCACCGGCATGTTCCTGTCCGGCTCGGACGTGGTGGTCAACGTGGCCGGCGGCATGAAGGTGGCGGAGCCGGCCGTGGACTTGTCCGCGGCCATGGCCGTGGCATCCAGCGCCGTGGACAAGCCCCTGCCGCCTGGCCTGGTCTGCATCGGCGAGATCGGCTTGAACGGCGAACTCAGATCGGTGAGCCAGATGGAGGCCCGCATCCGCGAGGCCATCCGTCTGGGCTTCACGAACGCGCTCATCCCCAAGGGCAACGCCGAGGCGCTTCATACCATCAAGGGCATCACCCTCACGCCGGTCGAGCACCTGAGCGAGGCCCTGGCGCTGATCAGGAAAGGAGCAAAAGAACCGTAAGCTCCTGTCTGAGAATGCACGTCCATGGTATCTGGCGCCTGCGATCCACGGACGTGCCCCGCGTACATCATTGTAACGCGATGTACGAAATTGTCCGGCCTCTCGACGCAGGCGATCATGCAATGCCTTGATAAATCATTGATTATTTTTTGGCAAAGATCTTGCCTTCGTGACGGCATTCTATGTTCGAGGAGATTGCAGTATGGGGCAAAAAAGAACACCCTTGTGCGTATTGGCACTTGTGTTGATATGCATGAACCCTCTCACCGCCATGGCAGCGGGGATACGGATCGCCTGGAATGCAAATACGGAGGCCGATCTCGCCGGTTATAACGTCTATTACGGCACGTCCCCCGGCAAATACAGCGCCTGCATAAATGTCGGCAATGTCTGCTCGTACAAGGTCGATAACCTGACGCAGGGCAAGACCTACTACTTCATCGTCACGGCGCTGGACAAAGCCGGCAACGAGTCCGCCGACTCCGCCGAGGTCTCGGCCACGCTGCCCTCCGCAGCCGCCTCCCCGTCGGTCGACACGACCCCGCCGACCGGCAACATCGCCATCAACGGCAACGCCGCATACACCAGCAGCAGGGCCGTCACCCTGACACTCTCGGCCAGCGACGGTTCCGGCAGGGTCGTGGCCATGAGGTTCAGCAATGACGGCACCACCTGGAGCGGCGAGAGCACCTATGCCGCCACACAGGCCTGGGCTCTTTCCAAGGGTTACGGTGTCAAGAAGGTCTACGCGAGGTTCAAGGACGCCTCCGGCAACTGGTCAAGCCCTGTCTCGGACAAGATCACCTATTGGTGGTGACCTGTTTCATCGAAAGGCTGCCGCAAGGCAGACGGCCTGGGGGCGGAATTCGAGAACCTGGCAGGCGCCCAGAGGTCAGGTTCGTTTTCACCATGGGGTGCCGAGGGGCACGAACCGGATAACGAAAAAGCGGCCCTCGAAAGGGACCGCTTTTTGTCTCAACCGCAATGGTCTTGGCTCAATTCCAAGCGTTGCTCTAACCTTAGAGCTCTGCGGTTGTATAGGTATCTATCGGCAGGGTTTGAAAATCGACAAGACCCCCGGAGACGATTTTTTATGTTCCTGATCGTATGCGATGCGGGACCATGCCATCAAGGATGGAGGACCTGATGCACGATTTCCGCCAGTTCCGATATGATGTAAGGCTTCTGGATGAAGCCCCGGCAGCCTGTTTCCATGACCTTCTTGACCTCGCCCTCAAGGCTGTAGCCGCTGGACAGGATGACTTTGACCTCGGGATCGATCGTCTTGAGCGTCTCCACCGTCTGCGAGCCGCTCATGCCGGGCATGATCATATCAAGGATGACCAGATCGATGCGGTCATGCATCTCGCGGTAGGCATCAACGGCCTCCTGGCCGCTTGCGGCCTGGTACACGGTATATCCCAGCGTATTCAGGAGGCTTGATGCGGTATCCAGGATCGTGGGCTCGTCGTCCACCAGCAGGATCGATCCGCTCCCGGTGCGCCATCCTTTGGTCTGTGCCTGATCCTGCTGGGCAACCTTGTTCTGCGAAGAGGGAAGATAGATGCTGAACGTGGCGCCTCTTCCGGGTTCGCTGGTGGCATGGATGGCGCCCCCGTGGTTGCGGATGATGCCGTAGGCCGAGGCCAGTCCCAGGCCGGTCCCGCCCTGCTGGGACCTGGTGGTGAAGAACGGTTCGAAGATGCGCGAAAGGGTTTCGTGGTCCATCCCGACCCCCGAGTCCGACACGGCGATCTTTACGTAATCCCCGGGTGACGTCTCGAACGCCTTGGCCTCGGCCTGGGAGAGCCGTTCCTTGGTGGTTCGAATGGAGAGCTCTCCCCCCTTGGGCATGGCATGCCCGGCGTTGATGAAGAGATTGAGCAGCACCTGCTCGATCTGTCCGGCGTCCGCTTCCACGGTGAAGATGCCATCATCCAGGCCCAGGTCAGCCTTGATATCCCTTCTGGTCTCCAGGAAAAACTGCGCGGTTTTCCGGATCAGCTCGTTGACCGACACGGTTTTGACCTCGGATTTGCCCCCGCGCGCAAAGCCCAGGAGCTGGCGCGTCAGGTTCGCGCCGCGCACCACCTGCTCCTCTATCTGGCTCAACCGGTGGTAATGGGGATGCTCGGGATCGTAGTCCAGCTTCATGAGAGAGGCATTGCCCTGGATGCCGGTAAGGATATTGTTGAAATCATGCGCCACGCCGCCGGCCAGCTGTCCGATGGCGTCCATCTTCTGTGAATGATGGAGCTGCAGCTCCAGCTTGCGGCGATCATCCTCCAACCGTCTCCGGTCGGTGATGTCACGCACGACGAAGACCAGGCAGAGTTCCCCCCCGATCTGGATAGATCGGGCCGAATAGATGCCTTCGCGCACCGTGCCGTCCCTGCGGCGGAACCGGAACTCACGTTGCAGGACATCCCGGCCGGCCTTGAGCTCTTCAGTCAGAAACACCCGATCCGCCGGATCGGCCCAGAAATTCAGCTCCAGCGATGTCCGCGTGATGGCCTCGCCCCGTTTCCATCCCGAGATTTCCTCGAATCCGAGGTTGGTATCGATAATCAGACCGTCTCGCATGCGGGTAATGACTATGCCGTCCGGCGCTAGCATGAAGACCTTCATGAACTTATCCTCCGCCTGCTTGTGCCGCGAGACGTCGAGCGATATGTTTACCAGGTAGCGGCGATCACCGGCCTCGGGATCGTCGATGGTGAAGAACAGGGCGTGGACGTCCGTCAAGGCGCCTGTTTTCAGATTGACGTATTGCAGGTCTCCTTCCCAATTGCCTCCCGCCTTCTCAAGCGCGGGCAACACTTCCCGCTCGAGGAGGTCCTTCCATTGGCCGGGGACCACCTGCATGATTGTGGTTGTCTCGACCTCATCCTGGTCGATGCCGAGCATCGCGCTTCCGGTTTCGTTGAGGAAGACCATCCTTCCGTCCATCTCGGCCAGGTTCACGAGCTCGCGGCTGTGCCTCACCACGGCCGCCAGCCGTCTGACTGTCTGCTCGGCCTCCCTGCGCGCGCTGATGTCTTCTACGCTCCCTTCGTAATACAGGATATTCCCCTGTTCATCCCGGATGACATGCGCATTGCTCTTGGCCCAGGCGATGCTTCCGTCTCGGCGTTTCAAGCGCAGTACGTAATCCTTGACCACGCCTTTTTCATGCAGGGCTTGTACGAGCCGTTCCCGATCGGCATTATCGACGTAGTAGTAATCGATCCCGATGCCGCTCTCGATCATCTCCCGGGCGGATTCATAGCCGACGGCGTGCGCCAGTGCCGGATTGACGTTGATCAGGCGGCCGTCGGGGGCCGACTGGTAGATCCCTTCCACGGCATTTTCAAAGATGGACCTGAATTTGGCCTCGCTGTTCTTCAGCTCGGTCTCCACCCGCCGGCGTGTCATGACTTCTTTCAGCAGCAGCCTGTTGCGGTTCAGAATGATGAGGATCGCGGCCGTTACAGGGATGAGCACGACGAGCAGTAATCCAATGGCGCTGTATTGTACCCTTGATAGGATCTCGCGCTGCTCCCTGATGGCCTGCTGCATATACATCCCGGTGCCGATGTAACATTGCAGCTCGGGCAGTCCGACGACATAGGCCAGCTTCTCCTGCGGGGCATGGACCCCGGGCAGGTAGTAGTAATATCGGACGAATGAACCGGCCGGATACGACCTGGCCGCCTGCACCAGGCTGCGGATGATGTACCGGCCGTGGACATCACGGAGGTCCCATTGATTCGTCAACTCCTTTTGCGGCTCAAAGGGTTGCACCAGCATGGTCCCGTCATAGGAACTCATGAAGATATAGTTTTTTCCGTATTGATCGGTGTAGGTCATAGTGCGTACGTGCAGCCGGATCTGTTTCAGCGCCTCGGCTGGGCTTATTTCACCGGAGCGCACCCGCCGCAGCACCGGCTCCACGGCGTTGCGGGCCAACGAAACGACCTGAATGAGGTTTTGGCGCTGTTGGAGTTCCACCTGTTCATATAAGGAGTCCATCCAATGCTCGTAGACGGCGATGAACACCCCGAGCGAAAAGATTGCCAGGATAATGATGAGCGCAATAGGCTTCCCTGGAGGCAAACCCTTGGTCTGCGGTTGCTCAATGCTCTTCATCGTGACCTCTCGATTCTTCGGCCGGCCTCACTGTCATAATAACCATGCCTTCCATGAAAACAAGGTCACCGTAGGGTTCCTGGGGCTCCATGCATGGATGTTTGATGGCGGCTCAATGACCATCGGGTTGGCAATTGACGCGGAACGAAAGGAGGCGTATAACCAAGAAGTATACAGGCGCGCGTGGTTTTTTCCGATAACTTTTTCCCGTTTCCATACGGTTTCAGTGGGATGATCGATCGAGGGAGGTACCTATGTCGGAAATGCAGGGTCATGATTTCTTCGCGGGAATACCACAGGTCGATGTGTGGGCGGCGGGCCGGAAGGTCAAGCTGCCGATCTTCTACCGCGACGCCCGGGCGCATCTGGCCATATTCCCGGCCGGTCTCCGGGCGCTCAAACGCCTGCTGCCGGATCCGCGCTTCACGCCGGCGCAGTTCCTGCCCGGCATCGGCGCCGTGGCCCTGGCCAGCTTCGAGTATTACGACACCGATGTGGGCCCCCCTACAACGAGTTTGCCTTCAATGTCCTGCTCAACAATCCGCATATGCTTGCCGTGCCCGGCTACAACCTCCTGCGCCAGCTGCTGCAGTTCAACTTCTACCCCTACATACACCGTCTGCCCGTAACCACCGAGGAGGCGCTGCGCTGGG
>JAKQBR010000344.1 GCA_029574005.1 Deltaproteobacteria bacterium
TGTACCAGCAGGAATAGAGTCAGAAAGAGTCCCGCGACCAAGTGGATATCGCCGAAGGTCTTGGCCAGCGCGTGCGGCAGGACATGCGGGAACAGCCACAGGCTCATGCCGGTTCCGATCAGCAGGATGCCGCCGATTATGACGCAGGCGCCGAAGAGCTTCTGGCCGGAATTGTACTTGCCCATGGGCGGCACCGGTACCTTCTTGCGCAAGAGGAACTTCTGCGGGTACCCGCCCAGGACCGCGAACCATTTGACGTCGTTCAGGCCGAAGGTGAAGGCACGCTTGGTGAAGAGCACCACACGGTCCAGCGCCAGCACGAAGAACGCCAATGCGTCCAGCGTCAAGACCACACCGGCCACGACGTGCACGCGCATCAGCAGGTTCATGGCTTGCTCCCCAAAGGGTTTCAGGAAGAGCGCGACGCCGGTAGCCGCCAGGGGGATAAAACTCAGGATCAGGAAGTAATGGAACATCCTGACCCGCAAGGGGTGTTTCAAGATAGAGGCATGGTTCGACATGAATAGATCTCCTTATTTAATGTTATCCGGCCAGGGTTCGGCTGCGATCGATGTAGCGGGTGTGCAACAATTCCTCCGAGATCTCGCTCAACGGTGTCCCGAGGAAGTCCTGGTACAGTCTCGTCACGCCCTGGTTGGCATGGCTGACCCGGATCTTGGATATGGTATCGTCCTTGTACAGCCCGGCGGTACGGGCGCGGATATAGTCGTTGCGCTTAATTGCCATGCGCCTGACTACGATTGCCGGTAGGGCGGACAAAGCCAGCAACGCCCCGCCGATGGTCAGGAATTCGCGGCGCGATAGGTTGAAAGGGTCTTCAATGTATTGATAGGGTTCGGTGCTCATAGTTTTCTCCTCTTCATTTACGATAACGGTCGCTATTTCCAGGCCAAGAGAGGCGTCATAGCGCCCAGCCATCCGCTGCCGCCCCCCGGGATCGGCTGGCCGCCGCCGTTGATGCATCCTCCCGGGCAGTTCATGACCTCAATGAAGTGATAGGGTGAGCGTCCCGCCAAGATCTCATCCAGCACGGGCGTGATGTTTTCGCGCAGTCCGTGCACGACCGCCACATTGACGGTGGCCTCTTTATTAAACTTCGTATCCATAAGGGTGACCGAGGCGGTCTTTACGCCCTTCAGGCCGCGCACCGGTTTGAATTCGAGCGGCTCAAGCTCCTTGCCGGTCAGCACGGCATGCACGGTGCGCACGGCCGCCTCCATAACACCCCCGGTGTTACCGAAGATCGTACCGGCGCCGCTATACCGGGCCAGGATGCCGTCGTCGGCCGTTTCCGGAGACTTGGCCAGATCGATACCCATCTTTTTGAGGAGTCTGGCCAAGTCGCGCGTGGTCAAGACGGCGTCGATATCGGGGTAGGGCGTGCCGGAACTGGCGCCCTGCTCTTTGCTTTGGTAGGCACAGGCGCTGCGAAACTCGGGACGGCTGGCCTCGAACTTCTTGGCCGTGCAGGGCATGATGCCCACGGTATAGACATTCGCGGATTTGACATTCCAGACCTTGGCGGATCCATAGGTCTTTGCCACGGCGCCTGCCATCTGCTGCGGAGATTTGGCGGACGAAAGATGAGGGATCAGGGCCGGATAGTTGAGCTCGATATAGCGCACCCAGGCCGGGCAACAGGAGGTGAACTGCGGCAGGGGTCCGCTTTTGTGTCCGGGTGCTTCATCGCCGAACACCGCGGCGCGGACGCGGTGGATGAACTCCGTGCCCTCCTCCATGATGGTCAGGTCGGCGGCATAGTTGTTGTCAAAGATCTTGAACCCGGCCTTGTGCATGGCCCCATACATGCGCAGCGTCGCCAAAGAACCAGGGTGCATGCCGAATTCCTCGCCGATGGCCACCCGCACGGCCGGGGCGATGATGCCGACCACGGTGGTATCGGAGTCCTTGAGCTTGGACAGCACAGCCTCCACGGCATCCACGGTTTCATACGGGGCGCCGAAAGGGCAGTTGACCAGGCACTGTCCACAATTGATGCACTTGGCGGTATCGATTGCGTGCACGGCCCCGAACATGCCGGTGATGGCCTTGGTGGCGCAGTGACGCTTGCAGGTGTCGCAGCCCTTGCAGCGCCGCGCGTCGATGGCGATGACGCCCTGGATCTCGCCTGATTGAAAGCTTTTCGTTATCCGTTCCAATGACCCTACCTCCTCTAGTAAAATCTCTCCATCGGAGAATAGGGTAATAGTAGCACAAATAATATAATCGTGCTACATTAAAATAACTCCTTCGTGTTTTTAATTCCTTGCAATGATCACTACTGTCCCAACGTTTAACAGAACGGAAACCGCAGATCAAGTATTGACGAGGAATAGCGGGGAGAAATGGGCGTAATCGATTTGAAAATAATTTCTGGAAGAGGCCATACTTCTGCATCCCGGCAGAAGGAGATGGCTGATGAACTCTGGTCGTACCATATTCTCCCAATTGATGGACTTTGTCCCCATGCACGAATTCAGGCAATGCGTAAAACGCTACAACGGCAACTACAAGATAAAGAGCTTCACCTGCTGGGACCAGTATCTCTGTATGGCCTTTGCCCAGCTGACCTACCGGGAGGGTCTGAGAGATATCCAGGCATGCTTGCGTGCATCACAGACCAAGCTGTATCACTTGGGCATCCGAGGCAAGGTATCAAGAAATACCTTGGCCAACGCCAACCAGGTAAGAGACTGGAGGATCTATGCCGACTTTGCCCAGATCCTAATAGCCAAAGCAAGAAGACTTTATACAGGCGATTCTTTCGGCGTGGAACTAGATCAGGCGGTATATGCACTGGACGCTACCATTATCGATCTCTGTCTTTCGCTCTTCCCCTGGGCAGAGTTCAGAAAGCACAAAGGAGCGGTAAAGCTCCACACGCTACTGGATCTCAGAGGGAACATTCCTACCGTGGTAATCGTCACCCATGGCAAGGTTCACGAAGTGAATATCCTCGATCAACTCATGATAGAGTCGGGAGCCATTTACATCATGGACCGGGGCTATATCGACTTTACCAGACTTCATGCGATACATCAGGGCGGGGCCTTCTTCGTTATCAGGGCCAAGGACAATTTCAGGTTCAAATGCCTCTATTCTCAGCCTGTGGACAAAGCAACAGGCATACAGTGCGATCAGGTTATCACGACCAGAAACTTCTATGCCCGGAAGGACTACCCGGAAAAACTTCGTCGAATACGTTTCTTCGACAAAGAAAACAACAGGCGCATGGTGTTCCTGACCAACAACTTCACCCTGCCGGCGACGACTATTCCCGAGTTGTACCGTTGCCGCTGGCAGATCGAGCTCTTCT
>JAKQBR010000345.1 GCA_029574005.1 Deltaproteobacteria bacterium
CGCGCGCGGGCCCACCATGATCAAGAGCGAGCAGGGCCTGCTTACGGCCTATGTCTATATCGACTACGCGGGCCGCGACATGGGCGGATACGTGGCCGAGGCCAAGCGCAAGGCCTCCGCCATCGCCATCCCGGCCGGCTACCGCCTGGTATTCAGCGGCGAGTACGAGTACCTGCTCAAGACCGAAAAGGCACTCACCGTGGTCATCCCCTTGACCCTCTTAATCATCTTTGTGCTCATCTACCTCAATACCCGCTCAGTGGCCAAGACCGCCATCGTGCTCCTGGCCGTGCCCTTTTCCCTGGTGGGCTCCTTCTGGCTGCTCTACCTCCTGGGCTATAATCTTTCCATCGCGGTGTGGGTGGGCATTATCGCCCTGGCCGGCTTGGACGCCGAGACCGGCGTGGTGATGCTCCTCTACCTGGACCTGGCCTATCAGAATTGGAAAGCCGACGGCCGGATGAATACCCGGGACGATCTGAGAGCAGCCATCATGGAGGGCGCGGTCAAGCGCATCCGGCCCAAGATCATGACCGTCAGCGTCATCCTGGCCGGTTTGGTGCCCATCATGTTTAGCTCCGGCACCGGCGCTGATATCATGAAGCGCATCGCCGCGCCCATGGTGGGCGGCGTGGTCACCTCCACCATCCTGGAACTGCTCATCTACCCGGCGATTTTCTATCTTTGGCGATCGCGGACGCTGCTCTCGGGAGGCAATGCCTTTAAAACCGGGTAGCGCGGGAAAAGCTCTCGCTCCCGTCCTCCACCCTCCTTCCCCCACTCGCAGCAATTCTCTGTATTTCTGTTTGCAATTTTGTGCATCCCCCGGCATTATTCATGTAAAAAGGATGCCGCTGCCATGAAGCTGATAACCACCGACCTTATCAATGACCTGATATCCCAGGCCGGCGCAAGCCCCCGGCGCCGCATGAACCACAACGTGCACCCCCAACTTTCCGACCCGGTGCAGCGCCTGTTCGTGGCCGCGCGGAGAGATTCCTACTTCCGCCCGCATCGCCACCCTATAAAGTGGGAGCTGGTGCTGGTCGTCTCCGGGGCCTTCGAGCTGCTGGTCTTTGACGATGACGGCCGCCTCACCGCCCGCCAGAAACTGGGCTCCGACACTGGCGCCATCGCCGTCGAGCTGGAGGCCAACACCTGGCACACCTGGCTGGCCTTAAGCGACGACGCGGTCTTTTTCGAGACCAAACAAGGCCCCTTCGACCCGCAGACCACCTCGGAATTCGCGCCCTGGTCACCGGCCGAAGGCAGCCCGGAAGTGCAGGAATTTTTCATGCGCCTCAAAGCCGCCCAAGCGGGTGAAAAGGTGGGATGGCCGCGATGAGGGGCGAGAGTTTGCCTGGTAACAAACCATCACAACCCATTCCTGATCTGGTTTTTTTCATCAAATCCTCGATCTCAAGCCATGATTGAATCGATCAGCTCATGAGCAATGCTGGGGCTGGCAAGCCGCATCATGCTCTCTTCCGCGGCGCCGAAACTCAAGAGGTTAATACTCCCGTGTCAGACGATACACCGATCGATTACGGGAAAAGATCCCTCCGCGGGCGGGGGAATCGGCTTTTCTGGTATGCCCCTATCGGTGATGTCAATGGTGTCGGTCGGATGAGGATTGGAATCACTTCGTATCGATCAGCCTGATCCCATTATCCTCGATGGCGATGAGGCGCTGCTTGTACAGGGCGCCCACGGCCTTCTTGTAGGTCTTCTTGCTCATGCCGAACAGGGTGTAGATGGCCTCGGGCGCGCTCTGGTCCGTGACGGCGATGAAGCCGCCCCGGGCGGCCAGGAGGGCGAGGATCTTTTTGGCGAGCGGATCGACCTTGGCATAGCCGGGTTGATGCAGGCAGAGGTCGATCTTGCCGTCGTCGCGCACCTGTTTGATGAATCCGGCCAGGCGCTGGCCTATCTCCAGGGGTTGAAATACCTCGCTGTGGAACAGCATCCCGCCGAACGTATCGTTGATGATGGCCTTGTAGCCGATGTCGGTCCGGTCGTAGATCAAGAGGTCCACGGCCTGCCCATCATCGTAGAAGCATGGTCCGCTATCGATGAATTTATCGAGCCTGGTCGAGGCCGTGATGCGGCCCTTCTTCGGGTCCAGATAGACATGCACGACGTAGGACCGGCCGGCGACCATCCTTCGGTTCTGCTCGCGCAGCGGCACCAGCAGGTCCTTGGGCAGGCCCCAGTCCAGGAAGGCCCCGGCGGCGTGCAGGCCCGTGACCTTCAGGAAGGCGTATTGACCCGCCATGGCGTAGGGCCGTGTGGCGGTGGCGATGAGCTTGCCCTTGTCGTTGCGGTAGATGAAGACCTCGACCGCGTCGCCGGGTTGGCAATCCAGCGGCAATTCCCTCTGCGGCAGGAGGATCTCGCCCAGTGCGCCGCCGTCCAGATGCCCGCCTTGCGCGCCGCGTTTGACCAGCTTGAGGGTATTGACCTTTCCGATCTCGACCATGTGGGACGACGAAGGAAATGGCTGAGTTGACGGACGAACAGTTGTGAGGGTATTGACCTTTCCGATCTCGACCATGTGGGGGCGCCTTAGGCCTGTCCGTTTGCGGGCCCCTTGGCCGGGGCCTCCTGCAGCGTTTTACAGGCCGCGCAGCGGTGGAACCACTGGCCGCGGCGGGTCGAGGCTACGACCTGCATGGTCTGGCCGCAGGCGGCACAGATGATAGGTTCGGGCATGCGCGGGTCGGCTTTTTTTTCGCCCTGCCAGCGGCTGCACGTGACGCAGATCTTGTCGCCGGAGCGCGTGGTGCGCACCGGGCCCTGGCAGAAGCGGCAGGGGACGAGCGGTTTGCCCTCGGCATCGGCGTCGAAGCTCACCCTGCAGTTCGGGTCGGTCGTGGCCGCGCATTTCGCGTAGTGCCTGCCTTCCCAGTCGCGCAAATGCAGGTTGGAGCCGCATTTGGGGCAGGCCCCCACGACCGGGCCGAATACGCGGCGGGGCCCTAGAGGGGCCTGCTGTCTGATCTGGTTCACCACCTCGCTCACGAAGGTCCGGATGCCCTGCATGAATTCGTCCCGCGCTCCCTCGCCGCGGCGCATGCGCTCCAGGCGGGCCTCCCAAACGCCGGTCATCTCCGGGCTCTTCAGGGTCTCGGCCTTCAGGGACCGTATCAGCTCGATGCCCTTGGCCGTAGGCTGCAGGATGCTGCGCTTGCGCTCGATATAGCCGCGCTTTAGGAGCGTTTCGATAATGTTGGCGCGCGTGGCGGGCGTGCCCAGGCCGCAGTCCTTCATGGCGCCTTTGAGCTCCTCGTCGTCCAGTTCCTTGCCTGCGGTCTGCATGGCGCCCAAGAGGTCGGCCTCGCTCATGCGCTTGGGCGGCGAGGTCTTTCCCGCCTTGGGGGTAAGGTCCCTGGTCGCCACGTGCTCCCCCTTGGCAAGGGCAGGCAGCTCTCCGGAGTCCTCGTCCTCGTCCGTTTCCGGCTCCTCGGTCTTGGCTTTCTCCTTCTTGGGCCTGCCGTGCGCCGGGTCCACGGCCGAGAAGCCCAGTTCCTTGACCACCGTGCCCGTGGTTTTGAAGGTCTCCTTTTCGATCTTCGTGATGATGGCGGTCTTGCCCTCGATGCGCTCCGGGAAGTGCGCGGCCAGGAAACGCCTGGCGATCAGGTCGTAGACCGTCAGGCGGTCGCCGTCAAGGTTGCGGGCCGGGTTCTCGGTGGGTACGAGCGCCGAGTGGTCCTCCACCTCCTTGTCGTTCACGAAGCGCTTGTCGAGCTTGACGGGCCAACGCGAGCGCAGCTCTTCTACAAAGGGCTTGAGGTGGCTCAGCTGCCCCTGGGCGATGGCCTTGATCCAGCCCGCGCTCTTCTGCGCGTCGCTCTCGGTCAGGTAGCGGGAGTTGGTGCGCGGGTAGCTGATGAGCTTGGACTCGTAGAGGTCCTGCGCCACCTCCAGGGTATGCTCGGCCGTAAAGCCGAAGCGCTTGTTGCACTCCTTCTGTAGGGCGGTGAGGTCGTAGAGCAGCTCGGGTCGCTTCTTTTCCGTCTTGGAGGTAATGGATGCGACCGTGCCGGGCTTCCCGGCCAGCCTACCTGCCAGGTCAAGCGCGTCGGCTTCCTTCTCGAAGCGGTCCTGGTCTTTGCCATCCACCTTCCGGAACCACTTGCCGCGGTAGGTCCCGCCCGGTGCCTGAAAGGTGGCCCAGAGGGTCCAGAAGTCCTGGGGCACGAAGTTTACGATCTCACGTTCGCGGTTCACCAGCAGCGCCAGGGTCGGCGTCTGCACGCGGCCGACCGAGTATACCCCGTCGCCGCCTGCGCGGCGCATGGCCAGGGTCTGGGCGCGGGTGCAGTTGATGCCCACGATCCAGTCCGCCTCCTGGCGGCTGCGCGCCGCGTCCCTCAGGCCGTGGTAGGCCTCGCCGGGCTTCATGCGGTCATAGGCCTCGCGGATGGCGTCGTCGGTCAGGCTCGAGGTCCAGAAGCGCTTGACCGGCTTGGTGCAGCCCGAGAGGCGGTAGACCAGGTCGAAGATGAGCTCGCCTTCCCTCCCGGCGTCGGTGGCGTTCACGATCTCCGTCACATCGTCGCGGTTCATGAGATTTACCACTATATCGTATTGATCCTTGCTGGACACGATGGGGGCGTATTGAAACGGCTCGGGGAAAAAGGGCAGGGTGTCCATGCGCCAGGCCTTGAGCCCCGGGTCGTACACCTCCGGCTGCACGGCCTCAACCAGGTGGCCCAGGCACCAGGTGATGATGATATCGCTGCCCTGGATAAAGCTGCGCCCCGTGCCCTGGACGCCCAGAGCCGCCGCTATGGCGCGGCCCATACTGGGTTTTTCGCTGACGATGAGACGGATCATCCGTTATCCTTCGGCAGGTTTGTGTCTGTCGCCCGGGTTCAATGCCGGGTCATAGTAGTGCGGCCATGGTCCCTTGTCAACAGCCGCGCGGTTGCCTTAAACGGGCTTTGCCGTTATTTTCCTGTAGAAGAGAAGGCTTTTTGAGGTTATATGCAATCTCGCAAGTTGCGAGCATGGGGGCCAAGCCGATGAAACTGAAGAATACGATGCAGCGCTGGACGGTCGAAGATTCCGCCGACCTGTACCAGATTCGGGAATGGGGGGCCGGATACTTCGGTATTTCCGATAAAGGGGATGTCGTGGTAACCCCGCTCAGGGGCAGAAAAGACGTGTCCGTCAATCTGCCCGAGATCATATCCGGGATCGTCGCGCGCGGGTATGACATGCCCATGCTCCTGCGCTTCGAAGACATCCTGGATTCCCAGATCATGCACATGCATGAAAGCTTCCGCTCCGCGATCGCCAAGTTCGATTACAAGGGGGAGTTCAAGGGGGTCTACCCCATCAAGGTCAACCAGCAGAAGCAGGTGATCGAAACCATCACCCGCATCGGGAAGGTGTATCACCACGGGCTCGAGGCCGGCAGCAAGTCAGAACTGATCGCGGCCCTGTCCTTCCTGGACGACAAGGAGGCCTGCCTGATCTGCAACGGCTACAAGGACCGGGAATTCATCGACCTGGGTCTGTATGCCTGCAAGATGGGATTCAAGTGCTTCTTCGTGCTGGAGATGCCCGGCGAATTGGACCTGATCCTGGAGCGCTCGAAGGCCTTGGGGATCAAGCCGCTCTTGGGGGTGCGCTTCAAGCTCTCCACCCAGGCCGGCGGGCACTGGACCGAATCCGGCGGCGACCGCAGCATCTTCGGCCTGACCATTTCCCAGATCATCAAGGCCATCGAAAAGCTCAAGGAAGTGGGCATGCTGGACTGCCTGCGGCTGCTCCATTACCATCTGGGCTCCCAGATCCCCAATATCCGAGATATCCGGGCCTCAATCCAGGAGGCCTGCCGGGTATACGCCGGTCTGGTGCTGGAAGGCGCGCCCATGGGGTATTTCGACCTGGGCGGCGGCCTGGCCGTGGACTATGACGGGTCGCACACCAACTACATGAACTCACGCAACTACACCCTGGACGAGTACTGCGCCGACGTGATCGAGGCGATCATGGAGATCCTGAGCGAGCACGACATCGCCCACCCCACCATCATTACCGAGTCCGGCCGGGCAACGGTGGCGTACTACTCGGTGCTGCTGTTCAATATCTTCGATACCAGTTCGATCGACACGGGCCCATTGCCCAAGAAGCTGCCCGAAGACACCCCGGAGATCATCCTCAATATGCTGGAGGTTCTGAAATCCCTGAATGTCCGCAACCTCCAGGAATGCTACAACGACGCCCTGTACTACCGCGACCAGATCCGCGAGATGTTCAAGGTGGGCGACCTGAGTTTGCGGCAGCGCGCCCTGGGGGACCGGATATTCTGGAACGTCATCCAGGCCGTGAGCGAAAACATCAAGCACTTGAAGTTCGTGCCCAAGGACCTCATCGATATCGATACCGCCCTGTGCGACACCTATTACGCCAATTTCAGCGTCTTCCAGTCCCTGCCCGATTCCTGGGCCATCGGGCACCTCTTCCCGGTGATGCCGGTGCACCGCCTGGATGAAATGCCTTCGAGAAACGCCATCCTGGTCGACATCACCTGCGACTGCGACGGCAAGATCGACCGCTTCATCGACAAGCAGGGGGTGCGAAGGGCGCTCAAGCTGCATACGGTCAAGGAAAACGAGGACTATTACCTGGGCGTCTTCCTGGTGGGCGCGTACCAGGAGACCTTGGGCGACTTGCACAACCTGCTGGGCGACACCAATGTGGTGAGCATCCGCGTGCATGAGGACGGCACCTACAGCTTTGTGCGCGAGATCGAGGGCGACACCGTGGCCGATGTCCTGACCTATGTGGAGTACGAGCCCAAGAACATGACCAAACAGTTCAGGGCCATTGCGGAGCAGGCCATCCGCGAAAACCTCATCACGCCCCAGGAGCGCCGCCAGATCATGAACATGTACGAGGAGGGCCTGCGGGGCTACCCCTACTTCGAACGATAGGGCGCGGCCCGCCTGCTTTTTCGACTGCGCTGTAACACCTGGATTCCCTATCGGACCCATGACCGGGGCCTGGCCTCTACGGTTTCAATTTCATCATTCCCCTGTAACCGGGGGCACGATCCTGAAATCCATCGTACCCGAATATTCAATGATTTATGCGCTGTATCGACAGGCACGCATCATGCTTGTACCTGCATAACCTTATATAACAGGCTAAAAGCCTGGTGATAGAGGTGAGAGATGAAGGACTTGAACGAGACCAATGATAAGCGGCTTATCTTGCTCGATGCCCTTCTGCGCTACGCCAAGGAGTCTGGAGATCCAAAGCCGCGTTTTTATCAGGATGAAGCGCTCATGAAGCTCGGTATGTGCGAGAATGTCTTCATCGACGTGCAGATGCAGATCGGGGATAAATGCTGCCGCATGGACGACTGCCATGATGGAAGGATCCTGTTCGCCATCAATGCGAACCGATGCATGGAGCTCCGCAAAAAGATCATCAGGGCAAACACGCAAAAGATAAAGCATCGCAAAAACTTCGGTATCACCGTGGCGACGGCATTATACGGCATGCTGTTCGTCATTCTCCTGCGTCAATTCATCATGTGAGACGTTTTTGGCACCAAGCGCCGCCGGCCTCCCTGAGCGCTGTTGCCAGCCTATGGGGTTGATCCGCTTTCCCCTTTGGCCGCCGCGATCCCGGCATCAGACGCGACATGTTCTGCGGCTAATGGCGTGCGCTCCGTTCTCGGCATGGTCCTTGACAAATACCGGATAATCGATCAAGCAGGTTACATGCAGGAAACCGGGAACCCATGCTGATCGACTTCCTGATATCGCTTCTGAAGGTGCTCGGTGAGCCTCAGCGGATGAAGATCCTGCGCATCCTGGCTTCGAACCGTGACCAGAAGCTCTGCGTGACCGATATCGCCAAGATCCTGCACCTCACCCAGCCGGCCGTCACCAAGCATATTAAGATCATGAAAAAGACCGGATTCATTACCTCCGTCAGGGAAGGTAAACGTGTCCATTACCAGGTGGACCTCCCCATGCTCGAATACTACAAGAAGGTATTCGAGGACACCTATCCCAAGGGATTCTACCCCTGTCCCTATAATCTGCAATGCGATCAGTGCCCGGAAAGGGAGACCTGCGCGTAAAAAAATCCTGCCTGACCGTGATTGGGATTGACTTCATTTGAATAACTATATTAAGATATAGTTATGGGTAAAGATGAGCCGATCCTCTATGAACTGGCGGCCGTCTGCAGGGCCGTGGCGGATCGCAACCGTTCGCGTGCGCTGAGGGTGCTGCTGAGCCGGAAGGATGAAGCCTTGAGCGTCGGCGAACTCGCGAAGATCCTGAAGATCTCACAATCGCTCACTTCCATTAATATGAAGATATTGAAGGCTGTTGGCGTCGTCGATTCCCGCAAGGACGGCAACCATATCCTGTACCGCATCAATGAGCAGGCCATAGCGCGGTACTGGAAAATCGGTTTTGATCTGTACGACAAGATGTTCAAGCCCTGTCCGTATGGTTTTGAATGCATGGAGTGCCCGGCGAAAAAGACCTGCGCATAGGACTGAATGTTCTGGGTATACGCAATGAGGAGCGAAGACGGCACCATTTCCGCTGAGGATCTCTCGGGTAATCTCAGAAAAAATCTTATCGCATAAGAGGAGGTTGACGTGCAAGGTTCCGGAAAACAATCAAGGCAATACGATTATGACGTGATCGTCATCGGCACGGGCATGGGCGGCAGCGCGGCCGGGGCGATCAGCGCGCTTCACGGCATGCGCACCCTGATCCTGGAAAAGAACGCCCGACCGGGCGGGGCCTGTTCGTACTATGAGAAAGAGGGCTTCAGGGTCGACACGGGCACGCACCTGTTCATCCGCGGCAATAAGGGGCCGTTCGGCGTGCTGACCAAGCGCTTAGGGCTGGGCACGCCGATCGAGTTCGTGCATACCAAGTACACGGTCTATTTCAAGGGCATGAACGTCGATGTCAACATCCCGCGCTCGCCCTTGGGCATCCTGTACGAATTTGTCATACCCCGGCTGCTCTGGCAGACCAAGATCAGCCCGATCCACTATCCGGCCATC
>JAKQBR010000351.1 GCA_029574005.1 Deltaproteobacteria bacterium
CGATCGCGGCCGGCGCCGACGGGCTCATGATCGAGATCCACCCCAAACCCGAAGAGGCCCTCTCGGACGGACCGCAATCGCTGCGGCCATCCGAGTTCCATGCCCTCATGGACGGCGTGCGCCGCATCGCCGCCGCCGTGGGACGGGAGGTCTGACGCGCGCCGTCCCTGTGTCGCCGCGACGTGTCCAGGCGCGGGGATGGCGGGCGTTTGCCCTCTTGATTTTTTTAAAATGCATGCCTACTATATCCGTATGGCGAGGCTGCTTCCAACAAAGAGAGACGCGATCGTCATGAGCTCCGACATTGCCGACTACATCGTCGCCAAAGGGACCCGGAGCGATGTACGCACCCTGTACGATATCGCCTGCGTGCACCCTGAACGGGATGCGGGCTATGACGATATCTTCGCGCGCCTGATGCGCGTGGAGGAAAGCGGCCGGTTGAGGCACTACCGCATCTGTCTCAACGATGACGAGATCATGGACTTTCTGACCCGCCACCCTGATATCGACCTCCTCACCTTCCTGGTCTTCGTCATGACGCACGAGCTCCTGCACATCCAGCGCTTCACCTGCGGCCAGGCGGATTTCGCCCGGGCCTGCCACGATGAGGAGGTCCTGGTCGACAACCTCACGCGGCTGCTCATGGCCAAACATCCGGTCACCGGCCGGGGCAAGGTCTTCAAGCTGCTTGACAAGCTGGCCGCCCCGCCCCTATATAATCAACGCGCAATCAGCGATGGAGGAGTGATCAATGCCTATCTATGAGTACCGATGTATGAACTGCAACCACGAGTTCGAGGTCATGCAGAAGTTCAGCGACTCGCCCGTGAAGGACTGCCCCAAATGCAGCGGCCAGGTCAAGAAGCGGGTCTCGGCCACATCCTTTCAGCTCAAGGGCTCAGGCTGGTATCTGACCGACTACGCCAAGAAAGGCTCCGGAGCGGCGGCTCATCGTGAGGAATCATCCAACTCCGTCAGCGAGACAGCGTCCGAAACCAAGTCTGAGACCAAACCGTCACCGGCGGCCAAAGATACGGACTAACCTTGCCGCTGACGCACATCGACGCCGAGGGCGCCATCACCATGGTGGATGTGGCCGCCAAGGCCGTGACGAGCCGCAGCGCGCGCGCCCGCGGCAGGATAACCATGTCGCCCGAGGCCTTTGGCGCCATCATGCAGGGCCGGGCGGCCAAGGGTAATGTGCTGGCCACGGCCAGGATCGCCGGCATCATGGCGGCCAAGAACACATCGGCCGTCATACCGCTCTGCCATCCCCTGCCGATCACCCAGGCGGCGATCGAGTTCTTCCCGGATGAAGCAGCCTCATCCATCGAGGCCGAGGCCACGGTCAAGGTCGACGGAAAAACCGGCGTGGAGATGGAGGCCATCCATGCCGTGGCCATTGCCCTGATCACCATCTATGACATGGCCAAGGCCATGGACAAGGCCATGACCATCACCGACATCCGCCTGATGGAAAAATCCGGCGGCCGCAGCGGCCACTATACCCGCAGGTAAGCCCCTGCTTCCACGCCTCTACGACTTGGCGAAAACCAGCATCGTCGCGGTCTGGTTGATGTGCCCCAGGTACTCCTCGCCGTAGGTGCTGAAGCCGACGGTCGGGATGGAGGCGAAGACCTCTCCGTAGGCCTCGGTCTGCCCCTTCTTTTCCAGCTCCAGGGTCCTCAGGATGCAGTTGAAGTTTATCAGACCGGCGATCCCGCCCAGTTCCTTCTCCTTGGCGGCCAGGACGGCGCGGGTATCCTGAACGATATCGCCCGACTCCAGCACAGACAGTTCCATGCCCTGGGCGATATTGCAGTAGAATACGATCGATCCACCCTCAAGCTTCTGGGGGCTCCTCACATAGGGCTCATCACCCACCATCAGACCGACCGGGTTGCTCATGAACCGGTCGGCCGCCTCGGCTAAGGGCACCCCCAGTGCTCGGGCATAGGCCTCGGCCGCCGGGATATTGTCGAACGTGATGACCTTGCGCGCGGCCTCGTCGACCTCGGTGGCGACGAGCTTTTTGTCCAGCGTGCAAAAGCTCTGGGTCTTGATGATGTCGAACTTCACCTTGGGCTTGACCAGGGCCAGGACAGCGGCATTCGTGTAGGCCTTGCCGCCAGCGCATACCGTGGTGGCCTTGAAGGCCAGGTCGTCGCCCGCGGAGCCTCCCACGAAGAAGACATTGGTAAGATCGCCGATCTTGTCCATAAGGCGCTCCTCGGCGCCGGCCAGACCGTCGGCCAGGATGATGCCGACATAACGGGTGAAGTCCAGGGCGCTCATGGGCGTGCCATAGTACGTTTCAAAGGCATGGAAGGCCTGCGGGATATGGTTCTCGGTCCTGATGTCCTTTACCACCTCGACCGCTACATCCTCGATCTCATCGGCGCCCAGGAGCATGACCACTACCGAACCTTTCATGACCCTGCCCGATGCGATCTCGCCCGCCGTGGAGCATCCGATCACCACGGACGAAGGATACAGATCCTGGATGGCCGCGCTCAGCTCGGCCTGGGGGAATCTCGATGAAGCGAAGTAAACCACCAGCTTGGGCGAAGCCGTCTGCGTCCGGGCCTTCAAATCGTCCAGGACACCGGCCACATCCGATTTCTGTGAATACATGGTCTGAATAGACATCTTCTCCTCCTCCTTGGACGGGGGTCAGACCCCGATCTCCTTCGCCAGGTCGCGCAGCTTTCCGATGATCACGGGATCATCTGGCGACGACATGCTGTAGGCCTCAGGCCTGATGCCTTTCAGGATGAGCTTGGTCTTGACCGCCCCTGCTATCGCCTGGTTGCCTTTCGATTTCTTCTCGATGATCTGATCGATCATAACCTTGATCTGACCGGCCATTCCTGCACCTCCATGCGTCTGTCTGGGTTTGGCTCCTTCAAAAAAACGCCCGGCGGTCGATATGGCATCAAACCGGCCCACCAGGACTTTTTTCATGGCGGATACAATCGGCAGATCGAGAAAAGACTTGAGGGCGCAGGGGTGCGGAACACACATCCGGACCATGAGCATTGCCCTGCCCTTGAGATTGCGCCACCGTATCAATCGGTACCACGGAGCGCAGGGCTATCAGCCCGGATCAGCGCGCGTGCCTGTTCACACCGAAAGGGCGTCGGAGAAAAAGCCGTTCGGCCGTCCCCCATCCGCAACGGCAGGCAACTGCATAGCGCTTGAGCCGGGCAAGCCTTTCATGGAGAATAGCCCGGTCCCTCGGTGAGGACCGGGGGGAAGACCATCGTTCGGGGCGCCTGTCCTTCAGCCGGCCACGCGTTTGACGGTCCTGTCGGCGATCAGGTCGTTGAGTTCCTGCATCAGGACGCGCTCGTGGGCATCGACCACGCCGTCCTCATGGATCAGTTCGATGATCTCTTCGTACTCGGAATTCTTGATGACATGGTCGTCAATGGCCTTCTTGATGACTTCTTCAAGTTTGCGCCCGCTCTTGGTCAGCATTCCTCACCTCTCATAAGCAATGATATTGATCAGGTTTTTGTAGCATAGCACCGGTTTTATTGTCCAGAGGGTTTCTCAGCCGGTGATGCCGGGGCCTGCCCGTGAAGGCATACCGGATCTCAGAACCCGTCCGCCGGACGAGACCATGCCGTCGGCAAGGCAAAATTCCTTGTCAAGTCGTTGACGATATGATAGTTTGTAATACAATATGATAATTGACACTATTGCCGACAAAAATTGGGCCCTTTGAGCATGGACACGGAAAGCATCGTCCTGGGCCTCCTCATGTCCGGTCCCAAGACCGGGTACCGCATCAAGACCATCACCGGCAAGATGACGACCTCGTACAACCTGAGTCTCAACCAGATCTACCCGGCCTTGCGCAAGATCGAGGCCGCCGGACTGGTGAAGAAGGAGGTCGTCTTCCAGACCGGCAAACCCAACAAGCACGTCTACTCCATCACGGACAAGGGACGCCGTCACTTTTTCGAATCCATGAAGGCGCCGAGCATGCCTTTCGACTACCAGCTCGACTTCCTCACGCGCGCATTCTTCTTCCGTTTCCTGCCCGAGGAAGAGATCATGACCCGCTTCGAAGAGGAGATCGACTCTTTGGAAGAGCAGCTGCACGACCTGGATCAGATCCGCTCGACCACCGAGGCCAAGGCCGACGAGAACGGCCGTTTCGTCTACAACACCATCGTGGCCATGATCCAGATGCTGCGCGAGAGGTACGCGCAGGAACGGGCACGGAGGATGTCGAAGCCTCAGGCCTGATCGAACGCTTATGCGCCAAGGAACTGGACAAACACCAGAGGAGGTTTTGGAATGGACACCTTTTTTGATCCCGCATCCGTGGTCGTGATCGGGGCGTCGAATTCGCCCTTCAACCTGGGCGCCACCATCTGCCGGACCATCAAACACTTCGCACGCTTCCCTGGTCCGGTGTATGCCGTCAACCGCAAGGCCGAGACCGTCTTCGACTGCCCCGGCTATGCAACCGTGACCGACATCCCTACTCCGGTGGACCTGGCGGTCATCATCGCGCCCGCGGCCGTGGTGCCGGATTTCATCGCCCAATGCGCGGCCAAGGGCATCAAGCATGTCGTGATCGAGAGCTCGGGCTTTTCCGAGGGCGGCCCCAAGGGCCAGACCCTGCAGCATGCCGTCGATGCCATCGCCCAAGCCCACGGCATGCGCATCCTGGGCCCCAACTGCCTGGGCGTGCTCAATTCACGCAACCGCTTCTGCTGCTTTTACGGCATCTTCGAGGAGGACTTCGCCAATTTTATGCGCAAAGGCAGCGGCAGCGTCTCCTACATCATCCAGAGCGGCGGGATCGTGGTCATCATGCTGGAATCCCTCCACACCGATGTCGTCGGCGCCAACAAGATCGTCAGCATCGGCAACAAGTGCGACGTGGACGAGGCCGACATGATCGCCTATTACGGCCAGGACCCGACCACCGAGGTAATCGCCATGTACCTGGAGGACGTCAAGGACGGCCGCAAACTGATCGACACCGCCCGCGGCGTGAAAAAACCCATGCTGGCCTTCAAGGTCGGCCGCACCGGCGAAGGGGCCCGGGCGGCCATGTCGCATACGGCGGGCATGGCGGTCGATGACCGTATCTTCGACAGCGCCTGCCGCCAGGCCGGCATCATCCGGGCCCAGTCCATCGCCGAGCTGCACAGCCTGCCCAAGATCTTCATCACCATGCCGCCCTTAAAGGGTAAGCGCATCGCGGTCTTCACCAATTCCGGGGCCTTCGGCGGCATCACGGCCGACCTGCTTATCGCCGCCGGGCTGTCCATGGCGCGTCTGGCCCCCGAGACACAGGAGCGCCTTAAGGCCACGGGCCAGGTCTTCAACGCCGCCAACCCCATCGACCTCGGGCCCACCATATCCATGCAGACCTTCCGGGACATCTTCGAGATCCTGCTTGCCTCGGGCGATGTCGACGGCCTCCTGGCCGTGCCCAGCCTGTGGCACCCGGTCATGATCGAGGTCATCACCGAGCTGGTCACGCAATGCCACGGCCACGGCAAGCCCGCCGCCATCTACACCCCCAACGCCGTGGCCAAGACCATCGGCTACCGCACCAACCACCAGGTCCCGCTCTTCGAGTCGCCCGAGGAGGCGGTGCGTGCGCTTAAGGTGTCTCACCAGCACTACCTCTATTCGCTGTGGAAGGAGGCGGAGGGACTGGGTCCCAAGGAGGGTGAGAACTACGGGTTCGCCTCGCCCGGGGCCTGAAGACGATCGGAGGCCCCGGGCGCCGTCGCAGAAGAGACCCTCTCCTTGACAACGGGCATGATGAGCGTATTAGTTCGGTAAGCGCGAGGGAGAAGGACAGAAAACATAGTGGGTTGTGCGGGTATCCGCCGCAACCGTGGGCTAGAAAGAGATGAAGAATACCCCGTATGCAAAATTCAACCAGGAGGATCTGATCCTGCGCGATGAACTGGCGATCGACCGGACATTGCTGGCAAACGAGCGGACCCTGCTGGCGTACCTGCGCTCCGGCATCGCTCTCCTGATCACCGGTGTCTCGATCATCCATTTTTCAAACGTGGTCTGGTTCCTGGCCTTTGGCGCGGCCTGCCTGCCCGCCGGCGTGCTGACCGGCCTTGTCGGCATCATACGCTACCGGCGCATGAACGCATCGATCTCGCTGGTGCGCGATCAATCGCGATCGCGCACCCAGGACGACAAGCAGGGATGACGCCCCGCTCGCGGCAGGACGCCGCCCTGGGCCCATGACGGCAGGGGAGATAACCGCAACCGGACCACCGCTCAAGCAGAAGCCTTGGCATTGCGCGTCATGGCAGACCGGCTTGAGCATGGGGAAGAAATCCCTCAGTTCACGGAAGTCTTTGC
>JAKQBR010000354.1 GCA_029574005.1 Deltaproteobacteria bacterium
TGCTGGCCGAGCGCCTGACCGCCATTCATCCCTCACGCACCGGCGAAAAGGTCAAGTTCATCGCCAAGCAGATCGGCTATGAAACCCGCTGCGCCGCGCCCTCGGGCTTTGACGTCATCCTGGGAAGCCAGCTGGGGGTCGGTGCCTGGCGCGCGCTGGCCGAGGAGCATTTAAGCGGCGTGATGATCTCCATCGGCGAACAGATGGGCATCCGATACGTGCCGTTTGCCGAGCTCATCGATGAAGCCACCGGTCTGACGAGGCTCAAGTTCATCGAGCAGGGCAGCGACTTCTGGCGCCTGGCGCGCATCCTGGAGCCGTAACCTCTTTTATTACGCCACGCGGTTGGGCGGATCCTCGCCGCGCAGGAAGGCCAGGATGTTATCGGCCGCCATGTCCGCCATCCGAGCGCGCGTGGCATGAGTGGCAGAACCGATATGCGGCAGGGTAACCACGTTGGAGAGTTCCTTCAATCCGGGGTGCACGCGCGGTTCGTGCTCGTAGACATCCAGGCCGGCCCCGGCGATGCGCCTCTCACGCAGGGCCTCAAAGAGCGCCTCCTCGTCGATGACGGGCCCGCGGGCGGTGTTGATCAGCACGGCCGTGGGCTTCATGAGATCCAACTCGCGCCTCCCGATCAGATGGCGCGTGTCCGCAGTCAAGGGGACATGCAAAGAGACGATGTCGGCTGATGCCAGAAGCTCTTCGAGCTCGACGCGTCTGGCGCCCAACTCGGCCTCGATGCGCGTGTTCGGCGTGCGTCCCGCGTAGAGCACCGGCATGCTGAACCCGCGCGAACGCAGCGCCACGGCGGTGCCGATGCGTCCGGCGCCGACGATGCCCAGGGTGGCGCCGGTGATGTCATGGCCGAGCATCTGGTTGGGGTCCCATCCCCGCCAGTCGTTGTGCCGCAGGAAGGTATGCGCCTCTACGACGCGGCGGCTGGCGGCGAAGATGAGCGCCCAGGCCAGATCGGCCGTGGCGTCGGTCAGGACCCCGGGCGTGTTGGTGACCATGATGCCGCGCGCCTTGGCGGCCGTGACATCGATATTGTCGTACCCCGCGGCGTAATTGGCGATGATGCCCAGGCGACCGGAGGCATCCATGACCGCGGCATCCACGCGATCGCTTAAGAGGCACAACAGCCCGTCCTTGCCTTTGATCCGGCGGATGATCTCTGCGCGCGGCATGGCATCGTCCCGCCCCCAGACGTCGAGGGTGCATATTCCAGCCAGGCGCTCAAGCGCGCCGCCGGGCAGCCTTCTGGTTACGAGGAGATCCATGGTCGCCCCCTTGTCCCGATCATGCCTCTTCATAGCAATATCCGCCTGAAGGGGCAAGTGGAGCGCAGGGGAAGATCACATGAAAAATACCCTCATGAAATGAACGACAAAAGCCGTTAAGGGTGGTATCCCTCCACAGCGGTGAGGATGATACCGGCTAAGCGCGGGGTTGAGAGGCAGGATGGATAAGGATACGTTGAGAAATACGCGGGTGCTGGTCGTCGATGACGAGCAGGAAACCCTGGACCTGATAAGTGAATACCTGACAGACAAGGGCATGTACGTGGTCACCGCCTCCACCGGTGAGCAGGCGTTGAGGTGTTTCCGCGAAGAGATGATCGGTCTGCTCATCCTGGACCTGTACATGCCCGACATGAACGGGATCGAACTCTTGAAAAGGATCAAGGAGATCCAGCCCAAGACGCTGGTGATCATGATCACGGGCTACGGGACGATCCATGACGCCGTGGAATGCATGAAGCTGGGCGCCTCGGATTTCATCACCAAACCGCTCTTGCTGGACCACATCCATATCACCATCACCCGCATCCTCGAGGAAGCGCGTCTGAAGGAGGAGGCGGAGCTGGCGCAGTATTACAAGTTTCTCTCGCACACCGACGAACTGACTGGGCTCTATAACCACCGGCACCTGGTAGCGACGCTGAAACGCGAGACCGAGCGGCACCTGCGCTATAACCATACCATGAGTCTGGCCATGGTCGATATCGACAACTTCAAGGTCTACAACGACACCAAGGGGCATGAGGCCGGCAACGAGATCCTGATCAAGCTGGCGCTCATCATGCGGCAGAATACGCGCAACTGCGATATCCTGACGCGCTATGGGGGCGAGGAGTTCGTCATCATGTTCCCCGAGACCTCACCCCAGGAGGCCTGTGTGGTGGCGCAGAGGATATGCCATTCCCTGGAGGCCGCCCTGGATGTCACCGTAACGATCGGGCTGGCCAGCCTCCCCAAGGACACCAGGGACCATGACGAGCTCATCCGCCTGGCGGACAAGGCCATGTACTGGGGCAAGGAGCACGGCAAGAACCGCATCGTGGTCTACGACGGCGATATCGAGACGTGCAAATAGAGATCGCCCGCTTTTTTGGCCGGATTTGATCGACCCATGCCCTGAACCCTAAGGATGGACCCGTTGTGCAGGTTCTGCGGCACATGCACCCGGATGCGCTTCAGGCTGAACCCCGGCCGATACTCCAGGGTGACATAGCCTCCGCGTTCAGCCACGGCGGGGGGGATCGCGATGTCCTGGTGGATATCCATGACATTGTGGAAGAGGTTGGCCGCCGACTTGGCCGCGAGCCTTATGATGCCCCGCCGGATGATGTCCTGCGGACGTCCCCCATACACCAGGGCCTCGTAGACAAAGACCTTGCCGATATTGAAGAACCTTTCGACCCACTCCGGTTTGAGCGGCATCTCGTTGAAGACCTTGCGGTACTCGGAATTGGAAAAGATGTCCTCAAAGACCCGCCCGGGATCGAAGGCCGCCTGGTGGCGATCATACTCCTGGCGCTTGCGCGGGTCGATGAGCACGCCGTAGGCCTCGGTAACGGCCTTGAACTGCTCGGCTGCCTCCGGGTTATCCATATTGACGTCCGGGTGCACCTTGAGGGCCATCCTGCGATAGGCCCTCTTGATCTCGTCGCCGGAGGCGGACGGCGTAATCCCCAGGAGCTGGTAGTAATCCTTGGCCATGGCGGCAGTATAGAATAAAACTTCAGCTCAGTACAAGCCCGCTAGCGAAAGGACTGGATGAACCGCTCCTGGGGCAGCTCGATGGCGGTTAAGGCGCCGCCGTAGACCGCCCCGGTGTCGATCCCGATCTTGTCGTCCTTGACGAGCGGCTCATGGAAGGGGGTATGGGCGAAGATGACCTTTTTTTCGAGCTGAGTCTGCTTGCGGATGAACTCCTCCCTGATCCATATCAGATCGGCATGGCGCTGCTTGATAAGCGGCACGCCGGGCCTCAAGC
>JAKQBR010000361.1 GCA_029574005.1 Deltaproteobacteria bacterium
GCCAGCCTTCCCTCTGGTCGTCGCGCAGGACGCCTTGCACCTGAAAGGGCACCGTGACGGTGTTGCCGAACCGGTCGCGGTAGCGGGTGGGAAAGTCGCGGTAGATGCCGTGCTTGATGGCGATGCCTCGAGACAACACGCGGATGGTCTCGGTTACGTCCAGGCCGCCGTCAGGCCGGATCACGATGCGGCTGTCGAACGATCGGATGCGCTCGGTTTCCCGGCCGGAGAGTGTGGACGGCCAGGCCAGCACCCATGCGCCGATCGTCACACACAGCAGCAGGCAACACGTCCGGTGCATGCCGCGCGCCCCCTCCGTGCGCCCGGACGGGCTCACATCTCGAGCCGGGGCGCGGCCCGGTCGTCGGCCTCGGCGGCGAAGAATTCCGCCGTTTTGAAGCCGCCCAAGGAGGCGATGATCAGGCTCGGAAAAGACTCCACCGCGATGTTGAGGTTGCGCACCGTCCCGTTATAGTAGCGCCTGGCCATCTGGATCTGGTCCTCGATGTCGCTCAATTCCCGCTGCAGGGCCAGGAAATTCTGATTGGCCTTGAGGTCCGGGTAGGATTCGGCCAGGGCCACGAGGCCGGCCAGGGCCTTTGAGAGTCCCATTTCAGCCTCTGCCTTGTCGCCCACGCCCCGGGCCGAGCGGGACTTGGCCCTGAGCTCGGCGATCTCGGTCAGGAGCGCGCGTTCATGGCCCATAGAGCCTTTGACGGCCTGCTCGAGGTTGGGGATCAGGTTGGCCCTGCGCTCAAGCTGCACGTCGATGGCGCTCAACCCTTCCGCCACCATGTTTCTGAGCCTGACCAGGCGGTTGTACATCCAGATCGATGCCGCCATGATAATCGCGATCAGGGTGAGAAGCATCGCGGAAATGCTCATCGCGCCCGTTACATCTTCTCGTAGTGGTCGAGCTTTTCGCCCTTGCGGTACACCATGCCCTGAAACACGGCAATGACCTGGCCCTGGCCGTCGGTGACGTTGACGGCATAGGTGGCGAGCTTGTGGTTCAGCGCCACCTCCGTGGCCTCGGCAAAGAGGACGTTGCCCTGGGGCGCCTTGACATAGGAGATGGTGTTGTTGATGGCCACGGCCACGCGGCCGCGTGAGTTGGATGCCGCGGCAAAGACCAGGTCCGCCAGGGTGAAGATGGCGCCGCCGTGCACGGAGTTGAGCCCGTTGAGATGCCGTTCGTCGATCGTGAGCCTTGCCTTGGCCCAGCCGTCCTTGACGTCCAGGAGCTCTATGCCGATATAGTTGGCGAACTTGTCCTTCTTGAAATAGCGCAACAGATCAGCGGTGCGCGCCTCGCTCGACATGGTATGTGCCCCCCTTGATGGTATAGCGTCTCTATGGTATCGCCAGACCCACGATGCGCTGTGGGTGGGTGTAGACCGTGAAGCCCTGGTCCTTGACCCGGCAGATCAGCGTCACACCGGCGCGTCCCGCCAACTCCACGCCCTTGTTCGTGGTGGCCGCCTTGGAGACGATCACCGGCACGCCTGCCCGGGCCGCTTTTGCCACCATGCCCTCTGGCTGCCGGCCGGTACACCCCAGGATGCAGCGGGAAAGGTCCATGCCCCCCAGGATCGCCGTGCCAATGACCTTGTCCACGGAGTTGTGCCTTCCCACATCGCTGGCCTTGGCCACAAGCCTGCCGTTTGAAAACAGGACCGAGCAATGGGCCCCGCCCGTGGTTTGCCAGAGATCGGAGACGATGGCCTTGATGATCCAGAAGACCTCCTCCGTTGCGAGCTTGAGTTCGGAGGAGACGGGCCTCACCGGCCGGGTCAGGGTCTGCCCACCGCTCGACTCCATAATCACCGGCCCGGAGGGTGTTTCCCGTTCCTGGGCATAGACGTGGATCTCGGACCCTATCACCTGGACGTCATCGACCGCGCCGGCCAGACCCTCGGTGACGACAAAGCCCGCTCCGAGTTCCTGCAACTGGCTGGGACTGGCCACCAGCCGCACCAGCCCACGGCCGTTGAGCCACAGGCTGTAGGTCCGCTCCACGCAGACCTCGCTCAGGACGCCGGCAAGGCCGTCGCCCCTGAAACCGTACGCCTGAACCTCAAGCGAGGTTCTTTCCGTATCGATGTGCATGACCGGTACACTACCATGAAATCCGGTGGATCCTCAAATAGAATGTCGGCCCCGGGTCCGGCCGCCATGCAGCCCCCCCTCCATCAACGCGTCAGGGCATAGAGCGCAATGGCCGCGCTCTGGGCCACGTTGAGGGAGTTGAACGAGGACCGCATGGGGATGGAGGCCAGGAGGTCGAGCTCCTTGTGCATGACCGGCCGTAGGCCCGTGTCCTCGCCGCCCATGACCAGGGCGAACTTGTCGAAGGACGGGATGGCGTCGAGCGGATCCTTGGCCGCGGCGTCCAGGCCCACGGTCCAGAAGCCGCCCTTTTTCAGCTCTTTGGCCGCCTGCCG
>JAKQBR010000366.1 GCA_029574005.1 Deltaproteobacteria bacterium
CATCGCCGTCGAGCGTTCCTATTACCTCTGGATCCAGGACTCCCGCTATGCCGAGAGGTATGTGGCCTACATGAAAAAGCAGATCCAGGCCAATCCGCTGAAATTGCTTTTCAGGGCCATCCTGGCGAAGCGCGCCAGGAACAAGGAGGAATGATCGTCGGGCATGCCTCGCAAGATGCAAAAGGCCGAAAGGGCAGTCATCAGGGTCCCTGGGGAGCGGTCCTTTATCATTTGCAGACCCCCTGCCGATAGATCTTAGAAGATGAACGGCCGGGGTGATTGGGTCCCGCAGCCGCGGGAGAGGCATAGATGCTGACGGAAGATTCAAACACGAAACCGGATACCCAAGACGAGCCGCGCCTCTATAATGTCATCATCATCAAGGGCTTCATCGATTATATCCAGAAGTACTATCCCGAGGTTGATATCGACACCCTGCTGAACTACGCCGGCATGACGCGCTATCAGCTGAGCGATTCGGAATACTGGTTCACGCAATCACAGGCAGACCGTTTTCATGATATAGCCGTCAAGATCACGGGCAATGTGCACCTGGCGCGCGAGGCCGGACAATACAGCGTCATCTCCGGTTCATCCATCATCTATAAATATCTGGCCGGCTTCCTCACCGCCGCGGCCATGTACAAGGCTGCGCAGAAGATCACCAGCCTGTGGTCACGCGGAATGGAGCTCACGGTCAGCAATACGACCCCCAACAAACCGGAGGTGATCAGCATCCCGAACAAGGGCGTACAGGAAAAGCTGTACCAGTGCGAGAACCGCTTGGGCGTCCTGGAGGCCCTCGGCAAGGTCCTGACCGGAAAGTTGGCGCATATCGAACATCCCGAGTGCATCCACAAGGGTCACGACGTCTGCCGATACAGCATCACCTTGGAGATCTCCAAGGCCTACCGATTCACACGCCTGCGCAACTATGCGGCGGTGGCAGGGCTTGCCCTGCTCATCCTGCTGGCGTTCTTCCTGCCCCTGCCGGCTCTGACATCGGCCGTTCTCGCCGTGGGCCTGCTGGTCATGGGCCTGACCTGGTGGGCCGAACACCTGGAAAACCGGGAACATACCAAGAACATCGAGGAAACCGGCAAGACCGCCGAACTGCTCCTGGAGGAGATCAGATCACGCTACAACGACGCCCTCCTGGTGCAGGAGATCGGACAGACCGGGTCCCGCTTGCTCGATATCGACGTGCTTCTGGACAGGATCGTCAAGATCATGCAGAGACGCCTGGACTTCGACCGCGCTGCCGTGGCCCTGGTCGACCAGAAAGGCACGCATCTCAACTTCCGCGTGGGGTACGGATATTCTCCCGAGCAGAAAACGGTTCTGGAAAACTATGCCCTGGACGTCAGCGACCCCACCACGTCCAACCCTTTGTCCCTGGCTTTCATCAGGCAGACCCCCTACCTGGTCAACGACTTGAAGGATGTCATACTGGACCTCAGGCCCGAGGCCCGTGAACTGACCTTTTTTATGGGAACGCGCGCCTTTATCTGCGTGCCGATCATCTTTGAGGGCCGATCCCTGGGAGTTCTGACCGTTGAACGAACCACCTCGCCCAAGCCCATGATCCAGAGCGAGGTGAGTCTCATGGTGGGGATCGCCCAGCAGATCGCCATCAGCATCAACAACGCCCGTTCCTTCCACAAGTTGCAGGTCAGCGAAGAACGCTACCGTGAGCTGGTGCAGAACGCCAACAGCATCATCCTGCGCCTGGACACCCAGGGGCATATCACCTTTTTCAACGAATTCGCCCAGCGCTTCTTCAACCTCTCCGAGGCCGAGATCCTGGGCCGGCATGCCCTTGATACGCTCCTGGCAGGCGAAAACCCTCTGCGCGACGCTTTCACGCACTGGATCGAGGGCATCGTGAAGAACCCCGAGGCCTTCACGAATACCCAGACCGAAGGGTACCTGAAGAACGGCCGGCATGTCTGGATCGCCTGGACCAACCGCCTCATCAGGGATGAACGGGGCGAGTTTACGGAGATCCTGTGCATCGGCAACGATATCACGTCACTCAAGCTGGTCGAACAGGAAAAGCGCAAGCTGGAACTCGAGCTGCAGCGCGCCCAGAAGATGGAGGCCATCGGCACCCTGGCCGGCGGCGTGGCGCACGATCTCAACAACATCCTGAGCGGACTGGTGAGCTACCCCGACCTGTTGCTCATGAAGATTCCGGCCGACAGCCCCCTGGTCAAACCCCTGTCGACCATCCGCAAGGCCGGCGAAAAGGCCTCGGCCATCGTACAGGACCTGCTGACCCTGGCGCGCCGCGGAGTGAGCGTCGCGAACGTCGTGCAGATGAACACCGTGATCAACAACTACCTCTCCAGCCCGGAGTTTGATGCCTTGAGCGCCCACCACCCCAAGGTGAAGGTGGAGACGCGTCTGGATGCGCGCCTCATGCATGTGCTGGGCTCGGAGGTGCATCTGTCCAAGACCATCATGAATCTTGTCACCAATGCCGCCGAGGCCATGCCCGAGGGCGGCAGGGTCCTGATCAGCACCCAGAATGTCTACATCGACACGCCGATCATCGGCTATGACCACGTCGTTGAGGGCGAATATGCCTTGGTGACCGTATCCGACACCGGCATCGGGATCGCCCCCGACGACCTGCCGCGTATCTTCGAACCGTTCTATACCAAGAAGGTCATGGGTCGCAGCGGCACGGGCCTGGGCATGGCGGTCATCTGGAGCACGGTCAAAGATCACCAGGGCTATATCGACGTGCACTCGACCGAGGGGGTCGGCACCCGCATCGATATCTACCTGCCGGTCACCCGCAAGACGCCCGCAGCGGAAGCCTCGCCGGTGGCGCTCGAAAAGCTCAGAGGCCACGAGCATATCCTGGTCGTGGACGACATGCCGGAACAGCGCGAGATAGCCATCGAGCTCTTGTCCGAGCTGGGCTATCGCGTCGATAGCGTGGCCAGCGGCGAGGATGCCCTTGAATACCTCAAGGGCAACGAGGTCGATCTGTTGCTGCTGGATATGATCATGGACCCCGGCATTGACGGCCTGGAGACGTTCCGTCGCATCCTGGCCATCAGACCGCTCCAGAAAGCCATCATCGTCAGCGGCTTTTCCGAGAACGAGCGCGTCAAGGAGGCCATGCGCCTCGGCGCCGGCGCCTACCTGAAAAAACCGTATATGCTCGAATCCCTTGCCAAGCTGATCCGGGAGGAACTGGACAATAGGCCATGACGATGCTTAGCACGTTGTCCATCTCCCCACCCCTCGGCGGGCGCGGCGCCGGATCTTACTGAGGGATATCGGCATGCCCAAGGAAAACACCCATGCCGCCTTCGCCTATGACGTCCTGGACTCCTTGAGCGAAGAAACCATCCGGCGGGGACTGTCGGCGCATCTTGGGCCCTATCTCCTTGGCTCCATCAGTCCCGACACCTTTTACTACAGCCCCTACTCCGCCGTGTCCGAACACCTGCACGGCAAGGCGGGCAACCCCACCAACGAGCTCTTGCCGGACCTGCTTCCCGCCTCACGCACCCCGCGCGACGTGGCCTTTGCCTGCGGGTATCTGAGCCACTGCGCCCTGGACATCACCTTTCACCCCGTCATCTACTTTCTCTCGGGCAACTACTATGACCCCGATGCCCGCCTCCGCGCGCGCGCC
>JAKQBR010000025.1 GCA_029574005.1 Deltaproteobacteria bacterium
CGAGTACGGCTATGCCGGGTCCATGAACGGCATCTGGTACGTGCTGCTCTTTGCCCGCAAGGAGATCCCGGCCGAGAACCTGGAGGCCTTCAAGCAGGAGCTAAAGCGCCTGGAGGGCCGGAGCTTCGACAGGTGGCGCAGGTTCAGCGGACTGACGCCCAAAGGCCCACGGCTCTACCACAAGGACTTCATCCTGGCCGGGACCTTCGGCGGTTTCGTCGAACCGGCCTACGGCTTCGGCATCACCGGTTCGCTCCTCTCGGGCAAGATATCGGCCATGGCGGTCTATGACCCACGGAGGGCCGAAGCAGAGTTCCATGCCTACACGGACGGCATCATCACGCACATCGCGCGCAAACGCCAACCCGGCTATGCCCCTTCCGCTCTCATGGGCGATGTCTGGTTCGATGTCCGGTAAGGGAAGGGGGGCCTGTGCGTACGCATGAACACCGGATGACAGGCGGCCCCGGAAACAGACCCGCGCGCCTCAGGCGGGAGAGAAATCTGCCGCTGAAGGTATGCCTGCTCTCCTACCGGGGGAATCCGACCAGCGGCGGACAAGGGGTCTATATCAGGCGCATCAGCCGCGCGCTGGCCGACCTTGGGCATAGCGTGGACGTTCTCTCCGGGCCGCCCTATCCGCATCTCGACCCCGATATCACACTGCACAGGCTGCCCGGCCTGGACCTCTACAATCCGGATGCCCTGTTTCGGAAACCCAGCCTCAAAGAGCTCACGTCTCCCATCAACACCCTGGAATGGCTCAGTGCCGCCTCCGGCGGTTTTCCCGAACCGCTGGCATTCAGCCTGCGCGCGCTCGGGTTCATGCACAGGAACGGACATCGCTATGACGTCGTCCACGACAACCAGTGCCTGGCCTACGGCCTCTTGGGCATCCAGTCCCTGATCCCCACGGTGGCCACCATCCATCACCCGATCACGAAAGACCGCGACATCTCCATCAGGGCCGCCTCCACGCTCTCCAAGAAGATCAACCTACGGCGCTGGTACCATTTCCTGGCCATGCAGAAGCGCGTCTCGCGCCGGATCACCACCCTGATCACGGTCTCCGAGGCCTCCCGAGCGGATATCAGCAAGGACTTCGAGATCGACGGCGATCGCTTCCATGTCGTGTCCAACGGTGTCGATACCGAGATATTCCACCCCCTGCCCGGCGCGAAACGCCCGGAGAACAGGCTGATCGTGACCAACAGCGCCGATACCCCGCTCAAGGGTTTGCGCTTCCTCATGCTGGCCATGGCGGAGCTGCGTCGAAGCAGGGATGTCCATCTGACCGTGATCGGCAAACCCAAATCCGGGGGCGTGATCGAGCGTATGGTGGGGGAGCTCGGTCTTGCCAGCGCCGTGAGCTTTACGGGCCGCATCGACGAGCGGGATTTTGCCCGCTACTATGCCGAGAGCACCGTGGCGGTGGTCCCTTCCCTCTATGAAGGCTTCGGCCTGCCGGCGGGCGAGGCAATGGCCTGCGGGGTGCCGGTGGTCAGCACCACCGGCGGGGCCCTGCCCGAGGTGGTGGGTGATGCCGGGGTGCTCGTGCCGCCGGGCGATGCGCCTGCCCTGGCCAAGGCCGTTGCCGATCTGCTGGGCAGTCCGGAGATGCGCCGGGACCTTGGCCGGGCCGGCTATGAGCGGGTCATAGGGAACTTCACCTGGCAAAGGTGCGCCGAGAAGACCGTGGAAGTCTACGGCAAGGCTATCGATGCCCATATCCGTTGAGGAACGAGGCTGCTCGTTCCGGCCGGCGGTGTGTATCGCGTGATACGCGGCAATCGGCCTGGAGGTCATGATGAGCTTTGAACGTATCTGGCACAGATCATACTCGCCGGGCGTGCCGGCCTCGGTCGCCATCGAGCAGGTAACCCTGTCCGAGGCGCTGTCCCGCAGCGTCCTCAATCACCCGCATGTGAGCGCCCTGATCTACATGGGCAAACGCATCAGCTTCCGGAAACTGGACCGGCTGGTCAACCGCTTCGCGCGGGCGCTCACCGACCTGGGCGTGAAGAAGGGCAACAAGGTGGCCATGCTGCTGCCGAACGTGCCCGAGGTGGTGATCGCCAACTTCGCCACATTCCGCATCGGCGCGGTAGCGGCCATGAACAACCCGCTGTATACCGAGCGCGAGCTGATCCACCAGCTGAACGACCAGGACGCCGAGGTCATCGTCACCATAGACCTCCTGGTGCCGAAAATCCTCGCAATCAAGGATAAGACCAAGCTCCGCACCATCATCGCCTGCCATATCAACGACTACCTGCCCTTTCCCGTCAAGCAGCTCTTCCCCGTGCTCAGGAAGGGTATGTTCCGCAAGCTTCCCGCCCGTGAAGGGGTCATCGAGTTTCAGACACTCCTCGCGCGCTATCCCGATACGCCGCTCTTGAGCGAGGCGATGTGGAACGACGTGGCGGCCATGCTCTATACCGGCGGCACCACGGGCGTCTCCAAGGGGGTCATGCTCACGCACGCCAATCTGAGCAGCAACCTTCAGCAGTTCAAAGCCCTGATGCCTGATTTTGAGAACGGCACGGAGCGGCTGCTGGCCATCTTCCCGTTTTTCCACGCCGCCGGCTTCACCGGCATGCAGAACTTCGGCATCTTCACCGCCAGCACCCTGATCCTCGTACCACGCCCCGAGACGGAAATAATCATCGAGCAGATCCGCAAGTACAGACCCACCTTCGTGGCGGGCGTGCCGACCATCTTCGTGGGGCTGCTGAACAGTGCGAGGTTCAGGCGGCTTAACCTGCGGTTCATCAAGCTGTTCCTCTGCGGCGCCGCCCCCCTGCCCATGAGCACCATCAAGGGTCTCAAGGAGCTGACCGGCGCCGTCATCGCCAATGTCTACGGCATGACCGAGACCACGCCGTTCGCCACGGCCAGTCCCGTGCATACCATCCTGGGCCATGACCTCACGAAGACCGGCACGGTCGGTGTGCCCATACCGAACACCGATCTGAAGATCGTTGATCTACAGACCGGGACAAAAGAGTTGCCGCCCGGGGTCGCCGGCGAGATCTGCTTTAAAGGGCCTCAAGTCATGCGGGGCTATTACAAGCGGCCCGATGAAACCGCGGCGGTGCTGAAGGACGGCTGGCTCTTCACGGGCGACATCGGCATGCTGGACGAGGACGGCTACCTGACCATCGTGGACCGCAAGAAGGACCTGATCATCGCCGGCGGCTTCAATATCTACCCCAAGGAGATCGACGAGGTGCTCTTCGAACACCCCAAGATCCTCGAGGCCTGTACCATCGGCGTCCCTGACGCGTACCGGGGCGAGACCGTCAAGTCCTTCGTGGTCATCAAGCCCGGTGAATCGCTGTGCGCCGAAGAGGTCATCCGGTTCTGCAAGGAACGTCTGACGGCCTATAAAGTGCCTAAGAGGATTGAATTCCTGGAAGAGCTGCCCAAGAGCGCGGTGGGCAAGGTCCTCAGGCGCGAACTGAAAGAGCGCGAACTGAGAACATGACAAAGGACCGCCGTAAGGTTCCGGCAGGCAGGCCTTCTCTCTGTGATCCGCTCCGTTTCCGTCCCCATGCCGGGGCGATCTCGAACCGGGAAAAGCCGGCGGGAAGGCATACGCATACGCACGGCTTGTCCCGGGGAGATAACGGATTATATTGTATCCTATTGTCATGCATGCTCGTTTGAAAGGAGGGTGTCATGGGTTTTGAGCGCATCTGGCACAAGTCTTACCCCGAAGGGGTCCCGGCCGAGATCGATGTCGAAAGGATAACCTTGCCTGAGGCGCTCTCGCGAAGCGCCCTCAGCTATCCTGAGGTTGAGGCCCTGATCTACATGGGCAAACGCATGACCTACCGGGAATTGAACGCCCTGGTCAACCGGTTCGCCCGGGCGCTTCAATCACTTGGGGTGAGAAAGGGCGACAAGGTCGCCATGCTGCTGCCGAACATACCGCAGGCGGTAATCGCCAATTATGCGGCCTTTCGCATCGGTGCGGTAGCGGCCATGAACAATCCCCTGTACACCGAGCGTGAACTGGCCTACCAGCTGAACGACCAGGACGCCGAAGTGCTGGTGACCCTCGACCTGCTCATCCCCAGGATTCAGAAGATCAAGCCGCAGACCAGGATCCGCACCGTGATCGCCTGCCATATCAACGACTATCTACCCTTCCCCGTCAAACAGCTCTTCCCCCATCTCAAGAAAGAGATGTACCGCAGGCTGACGCCCGGCGACGGGCTCCATGAGTTCCTGCCGCTGATCGGCACCTGCTCCGATGCGCCCCTGCCCAACGAGGTCGGCTGGGAAGACCTGGGGGCGCTGCTGTATACCGGAGGCACCACCGGGGTGACCAAGGGCGTGATGCTCACCCAGGCCAACCTCTCCACCAACATGCAGCAGCTCAGGTCCTGGATGCCTGAGTTCGAGAACGGCAAGGAACGTCTGCTGGCCATCTTTCCCTTCTTCCACTCGGCCGGGTTCACGGGTCTGCAGAACCTCGGCCTCTATAGCGCCTCCACCCTCATCCTCGTCCCGCGCCCGGACCCGAACATCATCATCGACCAGATCCGCAGGTTCAAGCCGACCTTTGTCCCGGGCGTGCCGACCATCTTCGTCGGTCTGCTGAACAACCCGAGGTTCAGAAGGCTCAACCTGCGCTTCATCAAGCATTTCATAGCCGGAGCCGCCCCCCTGTCCATGCAGACGGTCCAGGATCTGAACGAGATGACCGGCGCGGTTATCGCCAATATCTATGGCCTGACCGAGACCTCGCCCATGGCCACGGCCACCCCTCCCAGCGGCAAACAGAAAGCCGATACGGTCGGGTTGCCCCTGCCGAACACGGATCTCAAGATCGTGGATGTGGAGACCGGGACCAGGGAGATGCCCTTAGGCGAGCCCGGCGAGATCTGCTTCAAGGGCCCGCAGGTCATGCAGGGCTACTACAAGAAGCCGGAAGAGACCGCGGCCGTGCTCAAGGACGGCTGGCTCTATACAGGCGGCATCGGCGTGCTGGACGAAGACGGGTTCCTGACCATTGTCGACCGCAAGAAGGACATGATCATCGCCAGCGGCTACAATATCTATCCCAAGGAGATCGACGAGGTGCTCTTCGAGCACCCCAAGGTCCTCGAGGCCTGCACCATCGGCATCCCGGACGAATACCGGGGCGAAACGGTCAAGGCCTTTGTCGTGCGCAAGCCGGGAGAAACCCTCGAGGCCGAGGAGGTCATCCGTTTCTGCAAAGAGCGCCTGGCCGCCTACAAGGTGCCCAAGTCCATCGAGTTCCTGGAAGAGCTGCCCAAGAGCGCGGTGGGCAAGGTCCTCAGGCGCGAGCTGAAGGAGCGCGAGATCAAAGCGCGCGCCGGCCGATGAAGTGGAGCAGGAGTCCAAGCGATGAGCGCGAAGGAGAGCCATGCCATGTCTGAACAGCTCTGGACCAATGCCGCCTTGACAGTTGTCAACGCCGGGCAGATACCCATACCCATCACCCCTACCCTGCTTGAGCTCATGCGGACCATCATGAACGCGGAGCAGGCCGAGTTCATCCAGATCTTCACCAAGCCGTTGAATATCGACGATATCAGAGAGAGGACCGCGCTAGACGAACCGTCCATCGACCGCATCCTGAAGGAACTCATGGACAACGGCATCCTTACCGGGATACCCAGCCGCACGACCGGGACCATGGTGTACCGGCTGCTGCCGCCCATTCCGGGTATCTTCGAATTCACCCTGATCCGGGGGCTCTCAGGCGCCAAGGAAAAGAAGATAGCGGGGCTGTTCGATGCCTTGTCAGAGGAGCTCACCGCGATCGTTCAAGGCAACTACAACGACAGCGTGGAGATATTCAAGGCCATACCGCCCCTGACCAGGGTTGTACCGGTGGAAAGGCAGATCGCCCTGGGGGGCGGCGACGCCATCCTCCCCTCTGATGAGGTCAAACGGATTATCGACAAGTTCGATACCATCGCCGTCGTGCACTGCTACTGCCGCCACGAAAAAGACCTGCTGGGAAGGCCCTGCAAGGTAACGCACGAAAAGAGGAATTGCCTGGCCTTCGGCCAGATCGCCAGGTTCATCATCGATTACCGCTTTGGCGAAGAGATTTCCAGGCAGGAAGCCAAGCGGATCCTCGATGAAACCGAAGAGGCCGGGCTTGTGCACAAGGCCTTTCACGACAAGGACGATATCCACAGGGACGAGGTCGCCATCTGCAACTGCTGCAAATGCTGCTGCGGAACCTTTGAGCTGTATTACCGGGGCGGGGCCCCGGTCAACACCTACACGTCCTATCGGGCCGCCGTGAACCCGGATGCATGTACGGCCTGCGCCTTGTGCGTCGAGCGCTGCCCGATGGAGGCTATCCGTCTGACAGGTCTTGATGAGGCAGGCATCGTGGAAGACCGGTGCATCGGCTGCGGCGTGTGCGCGCACCATTGTCCAAGCCATGCTATCCGCATGGAGCGGACCGGGGTACGGGAAGTCTTCATTGCTCCGCCGCGGACCCCATAGATCGAAGCCTGTTATGTCGTCTATCCGACAAAAAGACGGCCGGACCGATCGACCCTGATTTTTCGGGTCACCCATCCAAGCAAAATACGTCTGCTTGCTTGGATGGGTAAAGATTGCAGGTAGACGCGCAAGCGGTCGGTGATGATCCGCTTGTGCATCTTGGGCCCCGCAACCGCCAAAGCGGTCAGGGCGACCGGGCGAGATGCCTTCATGAGCGGCATGAAGCCCGGCTCCGGGTTGAACTCGACCTTGAGCTGGACCGTCTTTTCGAGCTTGTCCTGGGCGAAAGAGAATCCCGAACCCTTCCAGACCAGGTTGTTCTCGATGCCCATCTGCTTGAAAAAGGCCATCAGGTTGACGTCGTAGGGGAAAAAGACGCGAAGAATGGGGAATCTGCACACAAAGGGAGGGCATGCGCCGCGGCATGGCGCATGCCCTGTGCGCGCGGCGGCGAGTTTCTTCAGTTCTGCACAGCGCCGGGCCTCAGACCTGTTGAGGCGCCCTTCCCGAGGTTCTGCACATCTTCCCTGGTAACAAGGTATGGGAACGAGATGGGTTTGGCAGCGGTCATCTTCGCGAGCTTGAGGATAAGGCTGTCGATCCGGCTGGGGCCGATCAGATTGACCGTCTTCTCCATCATGTTCACATGCGGTCGTATCCTTGCCACGATGTTGCCCTTGAGATAATGGAACAATTTAAAATTCTTATTAAAGCGGTCGAACTCGCGCTGGGCGGTCTGGGGGTCATACACGGCCAGGGCCGCGATCTTGCCCGACAACAAGCTGCCCAGGATGCCGAACCAGGCGAAGGGGTCCATGAAACCGCTGATCGTGCCCGCCAGGATCAATCCTTTATGGTGCAGTCGGGGGTTGTCGCCCGTAGCCATGGGCACCACGCCTCCGACCAGGTATTTCCAGTTCTCGTACTCCACCCCTTGCGTGCGCCGGATAAAGGCCTTGTAGCGTTCCAGGGCCGCTGTGCTCACCGGCGTGCGTGAAAAGAGCAGGTCGAAGTAAAAATTGTTGGTGGCGGTCATATACCCGTACTCGGTGATGCACTCATCCAGCCAGACCCAGGCGCAATCGCTGTACCCGCATTCGCCCTGGGAAATCCACCCGTAGCAGGGGACATACGGTACGCCCAGCACATCATAAGCCTCCTGGTTGAGGCCGCAGGCGATAATGGAGTCCTTGGGCAGTTGCTTGATCTTCTCCGTGCTCAACTCGGATTTGAATTCGAAATCGATCCCCTCCTTGAGGGCAAGGTTATAGAGCAGCGTGGTCATGCTTGAGGGACGCCTTCCGAGTTCCACGGAATGGTTGTTGGCCTCCTGCGGGATATGGATGCAGGTGTCGTGGAAATAGACCGGGACAGGTAAGACGCGCCGGAAGGCCGGCGAGATGTCGATGCCGATGTATTCCGACGTGAGCGCCAGGTCGATCGGTGTGGTGTGCACCGACGGGTTGTAACGCGGGTCGCCGCCGTAGTCCTTCTCGCGGTCATGGATGATGACCCTGTAGCCCTCCCGTGCCAGGTTTATTCCGGCGACCATCCCGGACGTACCGGCACCGAAAATAACAACCTCTTTCTTCGGCATATCATTTCACCCTTATGGCATACCAGAACCGCCCCGGCCGCCCGGGCTCTCTACAGGCGGCCGGTGCACGCTAAGCGAATCTACTTGTTCACCCCTGCCATCGACACCGGGGCAAAGGGGTTCTTCATCTTGCCGATAACCACGCCGGCAGAGTCCGTAAAAACGTTGGGATGAAGACCCTCGATCATCTTGGTCATGAATCCGATATTCTTGTTCACCGATGCGGCCAGAGCGGATGGGTCGAGCTCCTTGATGAGGCTGGTCATGAAGCGGGGATTTCCGTTGATGGCCGCGGCCAGGGCCTTGGGATCGAGATAGTCCATCATCTGCTCCATGAACTTCCCGTTTTTGTTGACCGCATCGGCCACCACTTTTGCATCAAGACTCGACAATATGCCGGCCATCAACCCGTCGAGGCTGGCCAGCCTCCCGGCAATGGCTCCAATGGCTTCCAATACTGCGCTCATATGATACCCCCTTGTGTTAGGATCAATGCTCGTTGTCACGGGTGCATGCAGAGCACCCCCCTGATCTAATTTTTAAAATTAACCAACCCGTATTTTTCACCGATCTCCTTGCGGGCTTTGCGATAGGCGACCTTCAAGGCCGGCATCAAGTTAATGAATTTCATGGCCTCGGTCATGGGGCCGTCGACCTTGAGCTTCTTTGTCACCATGGCCGTCATGGGGGCCATCTTGCCCATCATGACATCATCGAAATCGACGAGGTTCACGACATACTTGATCTTTGCCGACTTGGAAACGCGCCAATGGGTCAGGATATCGCCGTTCTCGTTGACCTCGCATTCGCAGTCCGCCAGGCCCGGAAAGGTATACCCGAAGAACTCATGCTGATTCTGCTTTACCTTGAAGATATCCTTGATCGTAGGACGGTTATCGGCACAGACATAGGTGATGGTATTCTCCAGAAATTCTTTGAAGATCTCGGTGGTCATTCCAGGAATCGCTTTGTCGCTCGGTCCAAACATGCGTCACCTCCATTCGATATTTTGTCATAAGTGAGTATAGGACTCCGGTATTCAAGGGCATTTCCCTCACCAGCCAGTTCCGGCAGAACGCCCTGGACCATTGCAGGGTCCAGTCAATGTCGATACCCTGCCTGGCACTGTTACCCGATCGAACATGACGGCGATGATCCTTTCCCATAGGGCGTTTAGAACAGGGTACGCCGTTTGGCCAGGCCGTCTTCGTATTCAAAGCGTCGGTTGCAGATGTTGTTGGGGTCCACGGTCTGCTTCAAGGCCATGTTCAGGCTCATGATAGTATTGAATTCAGGCTTGGCCAAGGGCAGGATTTCGTCCAGTCCGGGCCATCCCTTGAGAACGCTGGATGCGCCGGCGGCGAAAATGGCGCCGTCGCCCAATGCCGACGCCAGGGCGCGGAAGTATCCCATGTAGGCCCTGAGGAAATCGTCCTTGTCGTCCTGGTGGGTGTACAGGTCGAACTCCAGGTAGGCCATGCGGCCCATGTGATAGGGCTGGA
>JAKQBR010000040.1 GCA_029574005.1 Deltaproteobacteria bacterium
GACGTGGGCTGGCTCAATGCCGGGGCCACCATCGTGGTCAAGGGCGACGCCACCAACGGCGTGGGCAACGCCATGGCCCAGGGCAAGATCTACATCGGCGGCGACATCGGCGCGCGCGGCATGACCATGACCAAGCACAACCCCAAGTATGACCCGCCGCAGCTCTGGGTCTTAGGCGGTGCGGGTGATTCGTTCGCGGAGTTCATGGCCGGCGGCATAGCCGTCATCTGCGGCGTGGATCCCAAAAACCCCTTCAATATCCTCGGCCACCGACCGTGCGTGGGCATGGTGGGAGGCAAGATCTTTTTCCGCGGCCCGTACCTGGGACATAGTGAAGCCGACGCGCGCCTGATGGCGGTGGAGGATAACGACTGGGACTGGCTGAGATCCCATCTGCCCGAGTTCCTTGCATACATCGGCCGCGCCGAGCTCTATGACACCCTGACGTCAGGGCGTGAGGCGTGGAAAATCCTGGAGGCCCGCAAGTCATATGAGAAATCGCCCGCCAGACACCGCAGCATGGCGCGCTTCAAACGTGAGGTCTGGGACCCGGAATTGGAGGGCGGGCTGATCGCCGACCTCGATGATATCGACCGCACCCCCGTGCCGGTCATTGCCACGGGCGAGCTGCGGCGTTTCGTCCCCTCCTGGGAGAACGAGAAGTACCTCCCTCCCTGCCAGGCCAGCTGCCCGAGCGGCATCCCGGTGCAGAAGCGCTGGGACCTGATCCGCAAGGGCCGCATGGACGAGGCCGTCGATCTCTCTCTGAACTTTACCCCCTTCCCGGCCACCGTGTGCGGCTATTTGTGTCCGGAGCCGTGCTGCGACAAGTGCACGCGCGCGGAAGGCAGCATGTCCCCGGTGGATGTCTCCCTGCTCGGGAAAGCGAGCATCGATGCCAAGCCGCCTGAGCCCAAGGCGCCCACGGGCCGTAAAGTCGCGGTCATCGGCGGCGGACCGGCCGGGTTGTCGGTAGCCTGGCAGCTCTGGCTCAAGGGCCACACCCCGGTGGTCTATGAACGCGCCCGGAACCTGGGCGGCAAGATAGGCTCCGTGATCCCGGACAGCCGGATCCCGAAGGATGTGATCGACCACGAGATCGGGCGCATCCTTACGCGCATCGAGCACATCGACCTGGGGCACGAGATCAAGCCCAAGGATTTCAAGAAGATCGCAAGCCAACACGATTTCGTGGTCGTCGCCGGCGGGGCGCAGACGCCGCGGATGCCAATGGTCGATGGCATTGAACGCGCGGTATCGGCCCTGGACTTTCTCGAGCGCAGCAAGGCGCAAGGGGTCGATCCGGGCAAGCGCGTAGTGATTATCGGCGCCGGCAACGTAGGCTGCGACGTGGCCACCGAGGCGGCCCGTCAAGGCGCGACGGACATCACGCTCATCGACATCCAGGAGCCGGCATCGTTCGGCAAGGAACGCCAGGCGGCCGAAGCCGCCGGCGCCAAGTTCCTCTGGCCGGTCTTCACCCAGGCCATCACCGAGAGAGGGGTGAAGCTTACCAGCGGCGAGCTCCTAGAGGCCGACACCGTGGTCGTATCCATCGGCGACCAGCCCGATGTGAGCTTCTTACCCAAAACAGTGGAGGTCGAACGTGGCTTCATCAAGGTCGACGAGTCCTTTCAGACGAGCGACCCTCGCGTATACGCCATCGGTGACATCGTGCGGCCGGGGCTCCTGACCGACGCCATCGGCGCGGGGAGGAAAGCGGCCGCGGCTATCGATGCGCGCTTGCGGGGCTTGGACGAGAGCTATGACCAGATCGTGATGAAGCCGGTCATCGATACCCGCAGGGTCAGGCTGGAATACTATGACCCACAGGTGAGATCCTATACGGATGTTACCCAGTGCGCCACGCACTGCGCCTCATGCGGCGGCTGCCGCGACTGCGGGCTGTGCGAGACCCTGTGCCCGCAGCAGGCCATCAGCCGCCGGGCCTTGAATGAATTCGATTATGAATACATCGTGGACGGCCAGCGCTGCATCGGATGCGGTTTCTGCATGCATGCCTGTCCGTGTGGCATATGGGAATTGCGCGCGAACGATCCGTTAGGTTAGGATGCCCCGTGAAGGGTACAATACCATGAAAAAGGAGAAGACTATGTTGGCATGTAAAACCAGGGAGGATGTCTTCAAGGTGGTGAAGGAACAGGACATCAGCTTCATCCAGTTCTGGTTCACCGATGTCCTGGGACGTCTGAAGAGCTTCAACATCACGCCCAGCGAGCTCGACGAGGGCATGGAAGAGGGTATGGGCTTCGACGGATCATCCATCGAAGGGTTTGCCCGCATCCATGAGAGCGACATGATCGCCAAACCGGACCCCACCACCTTCCAGCTCATCCCCTGGCGTCCAGGCGACCGCCCCGTGGCGCGCA
>JAKQBR010000060.1 GCA_029574005.1 Deltaproteobacteria bacterium
CCGTGGCGCAGTCGCCGGCGGCGTAGACCCCTTCCGCGCTGGTCTGCATGAATTCGTCGACGCGGACGGCGCGGGCCTCGCCCAGCTCTATCCCGGCCGCGGCGGCCAGATCGCTGTTGGGCTCGACCCCGATGGCGAGCAGCACGGCGTCGAATTCAAGGACATCGTTCTCGCGCACGACGCCGATCTTTTCCCCGCGTTGTTCCAGGCCGGAGAAGGACTGCCCGAGGCGTAGCTCCACCCCTTGTTCGGCAAGCCTGCCTTTGATGATCTCGGAGATCTCCTTTTCGAAAGACCGGTGCAGGTCCTGGCGGCGATGCACCAAGGTGGTTGCTATGCCCTGGCCGTGAAAGGCCTCCACCGCCTCCAGGCCGATGTATCCGCCGCCGATCACGGCGATGCGTCCGGGCTTATGTTCGGCGATGAAGCGCCTGATGTGCGCCGCGTCATACAGGTCGTTCATGGTGAAGACGTTTTGAAAGGCGCCGTGATCGATCCCCTGGGTCTGGGCGCGCGCGCCGGTGGCTATCAGCAGCCGGTCGTAGGGTTCGACCGTGCGAGTGCCCTCGTGTTCAACCGTCACCGTACGCCTATCAGGGTCGATAGCCAGCACGGTGTGCTTAAGCTTGAGGTCGATCTTGCGCTTTTCCCGCGCCTCGGCAGGAGAAACCTCGATGAGGTCTTCCAGGCCGCCGACCGCGCCCCCGACGAGATAGGGGATGCCGCAGGCCGCATAGGAGATGTATTCACCCCGCTCGAAGACGGTGACCTCGAATTCCGGCCTCAAACGCTTGATCTGGCTGGCGGCGCTCATGCCCGCCGCATCGCCTCCGATGACAATAACCCGCATGTTCGTCTCCCGGTCTTTTTTCTCAAGGCATGTCTTCGCGCGACCACTGGATGAAACGGATGCCGCCGGCGCGTTTGATGGCGCGGAAAGGCATGCCGGCGCGGATGCCTGCGAGCACCGGCTCTGGGTCGATCACCACGGATGTGCACAGCCAATCTGCCCCGCAGTCGAACAGGGCCGGAGACAAGGGCGTTGACGGCCCCAGCACCACGGTCTTGGCCTGCGCAGCCTGGGCCAGGAAATAGCCCATCTTGCGGGTGATGATCGCCGTGCCGGTCACGGCCAGGACATCCAGCCCGGCAAGGGCCTCGTCCCAGTCCGGGCGCGCCACGGCCCCGGGGATGTCGCGCATTTCAAAGAGCCTGAGCTCGCCAACCTTTTCACGCAAGGCATCCACAAAGGGGAACTCACCCACCAGGCCTACGGTCTTGCCCGCGCCCAGTGCGGCGATCAGGGCCTCGGCCGGCGCGTCGGCCTCACCGACGGACTCGGCCATAATCGTATTGGCTGCGTTCAGGGCCGCCAGGCCGAGGCTGATTTGGAAGGGCGATGCGCTGGCGAGGAGTTCTGCCGCCTGGGAAACGCTCCGTCCGACGAGCCCGGCTGCCAGATGGGTTTCGTCCTCCCTGGGCCGGGAGCCCAGCAGGGAGGCCAGCCCCACGCGGCCGCCGGCGATCATGGCGATGGATTTAGGCCCCACCTCGACATGCTCCACGTGCGTATCGGGGCGCTGCATCGAGTGAAGCATGGCGTTTATCAACCGTTTCTCGACTTCATCCGTAAGCGGCATATCGCTCAGGTTCAGGTTATGGTGTGAACAGCGGTCATCTGTCATGGTCACCCTCGATTCAATCGGTCACGTTGCCATCATGCAACGGGAGGACTATGGCATATGCCACGGCCTTTGGCAAGACCGGGCGGCACCGGGGTGGCGAACAGCAGAAGAGGGCGCCGCTGACCGGCGCCGGCTCTTGCGCGACTCCTCACCGGAACACCGCGATGTCGGTGATATATGATGTGGCCGCGCCGTGCGTGTTGTCGCTGTCGTTCATGATCCCGATGGTGGCCTTCTCAGGCGGGTCGGCGCCGAAGGCGCGGCGGTAATCGGCGATGATGTGGACCTGTTCGGCGACCCAGGCGCCGACCTTGGCCTGACCCTGCTCAAGGAGGATCATCTTGGCGCGCGCGGTGTAGGCGCTGGTGATGATGTCGCGGGGATAGACCTCGCTCGACCAGCAGTAGGTGAGAGAGCTGTGCGGCGGGTACTCCCCGTAGATGAGGCGTACGGCCTCATACTGGGCGCGCTCCAGAATGCCGGCGCGCTTAGGGTCATAGGCAAAGGCGATGTAGACGCGGATGGGCACGTCGTCGCCCTCCTTGGTTCTGAGGTCAGCGCGCGTCAGGACATTGTCCACCTTCCAGCGCCAGCGTGCGCGCGGATAGTCATAGGGATTGAAGACCTGCTTGTAGACGAGCAGCGAGGCTGAATCATCGCTGACGGCCTTGAGGAAGGTGGTTTCGCCGTCTGAGAGGGCGCTGTACTGGGTATGGCGGGGGATCTTGGGGAAAAGAACCTGTTTCCATCTGGATAGATCACGGAAATCTTCCCGGAACAGCTCGCTCCCTGACGCGGCCAGGAGCGGCGGCATCAGCAGGCACAGGACCACAAAGCGCTTCATCCCGTCTCCTTTCTTCTCATGGGGCCGCGCGCCTTGGCCATGACCTTGATCCAGGCGCGCAGGTCCGCCTGGCTGCGGTAAAGTCGGGCGAGCTCGGCCGGGGGCGCGCCCAGGTGAAAACCGATCAGCACGCCCTGGTTCATGAGCCAGGTGGGCACGATCCCCAGCCGGTTGTAGCGCCTTGCCGAGGTGATGACATTGGGCGCCACGGTTACGATACGGCCGCGTTTCCTGATGCGCTCGATAAAGACGGCGTCATCCATGAGCGGCAGGTCCGGGAAGCCGCCCGAGTCCGTGAAGTCAGCGGCCCACAGGAAGATGCCTTGGTCGCCGTAGGGCAGCTGCAAGAGGCGCGACCTGAGGTTGGCGCCTTTGGCGATCACGCTCATCCCCACGGAGCGCCGATCAAAGGCCAGCGAGAATGCGCCGGCCGCCGCTGCAGGATCGGCCAAGGCCTTGCGGATGGCCCGGTCATAGCCCGGGTGCACGCGCGTATCGGCATGCAGGAAGAGGAGGATATCGGCGCATGCGGCCGCCGCCCCGGCGTTTTGCTGCCGCGCCCGGCCCTTTGGCGCATCGATCACCCTGGCCCCGTGGGCCCTCGCGAGCTTGACGGTAGCGTCGGTGCTGCCGCCGTCGGCCACGATGATCTCAACGTTCTTTCCCGAGCTCAATGTCTCTATGGTGGACGCGACCCAAGCGGCTTCATTGAGGGTCGGGATGATGGCGGCGATACGGGGAGGCGCGGTTTCCAGGGCGTCTTGCCAGACGCCGAGGTCCTCTCTGCGATCGACATCGGGCAGGGTTTGCAGCAGCTCCGGCGCAAGACCGCTGATGCGCGCGCGTTCAAGGGTCTGGCTGAGAACCGAGCTTGTCCCCCAGGCAATGCCATGAAAAAGCGCCTCTTCCGGGCGGGCAAGCCCGATCAGATAGTACCCGCCGTCTTGGGCCGGGCCGAGCACACAGGGGCGGTCCTTGAGCCGCTCGAAGGCTTGCCTCAGGATGTCCTGTGTGATCAGCGGGCAGTCCGAGCCGATCAGGACCACCTGCCTGGCTCCCTCGCTGAAGGCCTGGCGGAAGGCATGCCGCATGCGCTGTCCCAGGTCGTCGCCGACCTGCGGCTTGTACGTCAGGGACTTACCGTACAGACGGCGCAGGCCGATCTCATCGCCGTCGCCGTGGACCTCCAGTCCGATGGCCGGGGTCAGGCTCGCGGCGGTGCGCAGACAAACGCGCGTCATCTCGCGCTGCAGCCGCGCCGCGCCATGGGCGCCCACGGTCGGGACGAGTCGCGTCTTGACCTTGCCCGGCTCCGGGAAGCGGGTGAACACGATCAGGCGCGGGATGTCCCCCACACCCCCACCCCGTTACTGCTTCAAAAAGCGTTGCCGGATGTCCTCCATGCGTTTGCGGTTCACGCCCAGGTCCGAATACCCCAGCCGCGAGGCGGAGCGGAAATGGATGGTCTTGGCCGCGTCGTCGAAGAAGAACTCGACGTCGTCCACGAAGCGGAACAGGGCCGAGGTGAACTCCACGTGCAGATAGTCCGCGGTGGATGTCACGATCCTGGTGCGTGGGAGCGAATTGATGATGTCCGTCAGCCGCTGGATGGCCTGCTCTTTGGATGTGGCATAGGTGAGCGGCGCGATTGTGTGCCTGGCGTCCTTGGCCTGGGTGGAGACGCAGTTGGGCGAGTTCGGGCAGGCGGCCAGGACGCCGTCCTTCACCCCCAGGTTCTGCGGCCGAGAACCCGTGAATCCCAGCAATACGAGCAGCGTCATGGCCAGCGTAACACGTCCGAGTCTCATGGCTCCTCCTTATCAAGGGTGAGGTGTTCCCTTGTAATTTACTATCGCCCAGGTATTATACCCTGAAAAGGGGATGAGATGAAACCATTCGATTATGACCTCGGGATACTGGGCGGTGGGGCGGCCGGGCTCACGGCGGCCTCGGGCGCGGCCCAGTTCGGCGCCAAGACCCTGCTCATTGAAAAGGCGGACAAGCTCGGCGGCGACTGTCTGCATTACGGCTGCGTGCCGTCCAAGACCCTGATCCGCTCGGCCAGGGTCATGTCTCTGGCCCGGCGTTTTCCGGACTTCGGCCTGCCGGAGCTGAACGTGCCGCCCGTGGACCTGGGCGCGGTCATGGACCGCGTGGCGCGGGTGATCGCCACGATCCAGGTGCACGACTCGCCCGAGCGCTTCTGCAAGCTGGGGGCGCTGGTGCGCTTCGGCACGCCCGCTTTTGTCGACTCGCACACGGTGGCGGTTGACGGCACACCGGTCACGGCCAGATCCTGGATCATCGCCACCGGATCGCGCCCGGCCCTGCCGCCTGTGGAGGGCTTATCGGACGTGCCCTACTGGACCAATGAGACCGTCTTCAAACAGCGCAGCCTGCCTAGGCGCCTGATCGTGCTGGGCGGCGGACCCATCGGCCTTGAGCTGGCCCAGGCCTTCGGCCGCCTGGGGTCAAAGGTCACGGTGGTGGAGTTCATGGACCAGATCCTGGGGACTGAAGACGCCGATATCGCCGCGATCCTCCAGGGCCGACTCGCGGAGGAAGGCGTAGCCATCCTCACCGGCACCAGGGCCGTGCGCGCCGGGTATGCGGAGCGGGTCTTCCGCCTCGACATAGCGCCGGCCACAGGCGACGGTCCGGCGCGCACGATCGAGGCCGAGGCCCTGCTCGTGGCCGCGGGCCGCAAGCCCAATGTCGAAGGGCTGAACCTGGAGGCCGCGGGCGTGGCCTATACCCCGCGCGGCATCACCACGGACAAGCGCCTGCGCACCTCGGTCAAGCATATCTATGCCTGCGGGGACGTCAACGGGCTCATGCCTTTCACGCATGTGGCCGGCTATGAGGCCGGCATCGCGCTTTCCAACGCGGTCCTGCGCCTGCCGCGCGCGGCCGATTACGAGCGCATCGGCTGGTGCACCTATACCGATCCCGAGGTGGCGGGCATCGGCCTCAATGAAAAGGGGGCTGCCGCTCAGGGATTGCGCTGTCGCGTCATTACGGAGGCCTTCGAGGCCAATGACCGCGCCCTGGCCGAGGGCGAGACGCGCGGCAAGCTCAAGCTCATCCTGGACGACAAGGGCAAGCTCTTGGGCGTCAGGATCATCGGCCCGCACGCCGGCGAGCTCATCCATGAATGGGTCGTGGGCTTGGCAGGCAAGGTCAAGCTCTCCGCCATGGCCGGCGCGGTGCACGTCTACCCGACCCTGTCCGAGATCTCAAAGCGCGGGGCCGGGGACTACTTCAGCGACAAGATCTTCAGCCCGCGCACCAGGCAGATCCTGCGCCTGCTCTTCAGTCTCAAGGGCCGGGCCTGCGAAACGCCCGATGGTCAAGGCGCTTGAGACAGAGGGCCTGGTCCTGAAACGGGCCCCGGGCAATCTGAATCCCCATGTCTATTGTGTTGAAAAACGTATCGCAAGTGTGAGAGAATGTTGCCGCCGAGCTTAAGAGGCACGCAGTCGGCAACCGACGTCAAATGAACACTATACAGGTGAGGTGGGTATGGATGTTACGCTCGTCAATCCGTTTATTGAAGCCACGCTGCATGTCTTGTCATCCATAGCCTTTACCGAGGCGACGGCGGGCAAGCCCTATCTGAAGAAAGACTCCATCGCCAGAGGGGACATCTCTGGTGTCGTGGGCTTGAGCGGCGAGGCCAGGGGCACGCTCTCGGTGAGTTTTTCCAAGGAGAGTATCTTGAGCATCGTGAGCAAGATGTTCGGCGAGCCGGTGGAGGAGATCAATGCCGAGGAGATCGGAAGAGCACAC
>JAKQBR010000072.1 GCA_029574005.1 Deltaproteobacteria bacterium
GCTCGGCGAACATCTCGGCATGACGCATCTCGTCGATGGCGATGAGCTTGACCTTGAGCGCCAATTCCCCATAGTCCATGTTGTCGAGGTTGTAGTGCTGGTTCATGTACTGGTAGATCGCGTGCAGCTCCATGGAGCGCGCCTTGTTGAGCACCTCGATAATCTTGCCCCGTTTGACCTCTTTGGGATTGCGTGCCATGTCGTCTCCTTTCATGACCATCGGTAATCATCAGTATCCATAGATACCTTAAAAACCGCGATGCTGACAAGACGTTTTCGCTCCTGCCGCGTTTTCCCGTATTGACAGGCGCACCCATGCTCATTCATACCGTGAATGGTTGATCACTGGAAAGGACATGCTATGGAGAATCGCAACAAGTGGCTCCTGATCCCCGGCGGTGTGGTCCTGATCGCCCTGGCCGTCTCCGGTGCAGCCCCCTACGACCGGCTGACATGGTTCATGGAGGTGGCGCCGGTGATGATCGTGGCCCCTGTCCTGGTCTTCACGTACAAGCGTTTCCCGCTCACCGATCTGCTCTATTTTCTGATCGCCCTGCATGCGCTGGTGCTCATCATGGGCGGGGCCTACACCTATGCGCGCGTGCCGGCCGGGTTCTGGGTGCAGGACCTCCTCGGCCTGGGGCGCAACCCCTACGACAAGCTCGGGCATTTCATGCAGGGCTTTGTCCCGGTCCTGGCGGCCCGTGAAGTCCTCCTGCGCGGCAGGTATGTATCAGGGGCGCGCATGGCAGCCTTCCTGTCTTTGTGCGTGGTGATGGCCTTCAGCGCCTTTTACGAGCTGATCGAGTGGTGGGTCGCGCTCGGCCTGGGGCAGGGGGCGGACGAGTTCCTGGGTACGCAGGGCTACCAGTGGGACACGCAATCGGATATGTTCTGGGCCCTGATCGGCGGCACACTGGCGCTGCTCGGCCTCTCCCGTGTCCATGATCGCCGGATGGCCGCGCTCGCGGATCGCGCGGACCGGCCGGAGTCACGCGCGGGCGCTTAGGCCTTTTTCAGGGCCAAGGCGGCGTCCGAGGCCCGGATATAGAGCGGATTCACATCGACCGCGGCGTCCGCGGGGCTTTCGCCCGCCATGGCGCCGATAACGGCGGCTTTGGGGTACCACAACGCCTCCGGAGCCGGAAGGAAATCAGGCCCGAGGTCCTTGGCCAGCCGGTCTGCGTAGAGCTCAAGCCCGTTGCCCAGGAAGAGGGTCGGCCCCGACACATAGGCGCGAACGGTTTCGGGCGTGACGTTGAGATAGGCGCACTGACGCTCTCCCGTGGACGAGTAGAGGGCGCAGAAGACCTCGCCCTTGCGGGCGTCCAAGATGGGCATGATGGGCAAGCCGGCGGGCAGGGCCGCGCGCGCCATGGCGTCCAGGCTGCACACCCCCTTGAGCGGACAGGCAAGCGCCGTGGCGAGCCCCTTGGCGGTGGCGATGCCGATCCGGATCCCGGTGAACGATCCCGGGCCGCGGCCCACGGCGATGAGATCGATGTTCGCCGCCGGGCAACCGGCCATATCCAGCAGGGTATCGATCACCTTCAGGAGACGGCCGGCATGGCCGCTTGAGACCTTGAGATCCACCTCGGCCAGGATGCGGTCATCACTCAGGACAGCTACTGAACAGCGGTCGGTGCAGGTATCCAGGGCCAGAACCGGCATGGCTATTTTCCGGCGATGATGCGGGCGATGTCGTTGTAGAAGGCAAAGAGCATCAGGAGGATCAGGAGAAACAGACCGATCTGCTGGGCGATCTCGCGCGGCCGATCCTTGATGGGTTTGCCGGTCATGCCTTCGATCAGGAAGATCAGCAGATAGCCGCCGTCCAGCACCGGGATGGGCAGGATATTGATGATGGCCAGGTTGATGCTGATGAAGGCGATCAGGGCGATGAAAGGCAGGGTGCCCGCCTTGAAGGTCTTGCCCGATACCTGGGCGATCATGATCGGGCCTCCCAGGCTTTCCTTGAGATTGATGGCGCCGGTGGCGATCTTGGAGAAGGCGATGCCCGTAACCTTGATCACCCACCAGGTCTGAGAAAACCCGTAGCCGATGCCTGTAAGCGGACCGTAGTGCGTGGTGAAGGTATCCCCTGACGGGCTGATCCCGATGATGGGGTGCTCGATGACCTCGCCGTAGATGTTCTTGTCCTTGGTCATCTTGGGGGTGACATGCACGCGGAACTGGGTCCCGTCCCGTTCGATAACCAGGTCAACGGGGTTGGCGCCCGATTTTTCGAGCAGGCCCGGGATCTCCTCCCAGGACTTGATCGGTGTCGTGCCGATGGAGATGATGCGGTCTCCGCTCATCAGACCGGCCGCATAGGCCGGTGACTTGTCCTGGATGGTGCCGATCGTGGGCGACAGCGTCGGAATGCCCACCCAGGCGATCACGGTATAGATGAGCACGGCCAGCACCAGGTTGAACCCCGGACCGGCCGCCACGATGGCGGCCTTGACCTTGAGCGGCTTGGCCGAGAACGACTTGGCCGGATCGATATGGGTGACGATCTCCTTGTCGCCGTGCTCATCCTCGCCCAGCATCTTCACGTAGCCGCCCAAGGGCAGGGCTGAAATCATGTACTCGGTCTCGCCGAAACGCTTCTTGACCAGTGCCGGGCCGAAGCCCAGCGAAAACTTCAGGACGCCCACGCCGTTGGCCTTGGCCACCAGGAAATGCCCGAGTTCATGAAAGAAGATCAGGATGCCCAGAACGATGATGAACGCAACGATGGTTATGAACATGGTATCAATCCTTCCGTTATGCCGCGCGCCTTGCGGTCCAGGTCAAGGAGGTCCTCGGGGCCGGAGATGTGCTCATCCCAGAGGGTGTCCAGGGTTTGTTCAATCAGGTCGGTGATGCGGGTGAAGGGGATGCGCCTCTCCAGGAAGGCCTTGATCGCGACCTCGTCCGCGGCGTTCATGATGCAGGGGGCGGTCTCAGGCCTTGTGAGGGCTTGCCGGCCGATACGCAGGGCCCGGAACTTCGTCTCGTCCGGCACGCAAAACGTCAACGAGGGCATACGGGAGAAATCGAGCCGCTTTAGCCCGGTCTCGATACGTTCCGGCCACGCCAGGGCGATGGCGATCGGCAGGCGCATGTCCGGCAGGCTCAGCTGGGCCTTGATGCTGGTGTCCTTGTACTCAACCAGGGAATGCACGATGCCCTGGGGGTGGATACACACGTCGATCTTCTCTCCCGGCAGGTCGAAGAGCCAGGCGGCCTCGATGATCTCCAGGGCCTTGTTCATCATGGTGGCGGAGTCGATCGTGATGCGCGGCCCCATCCGCCACACCGGGTGCTTCAGCGCTTCTTCAGGGGTGATGGATCCGAAGGTCTCCTGGGGGCGGTCATAAAAGGGTCCGCCCGAAGCGGTCAGGATGATGCGCGCGATATCATCGTGGCGTTCGCCCTGCAGACATTGGAAGACGGCCGAATGTTCCGAATCGACCGGGATGATTTCCGCCCCCGACTTCTGGGCCGTGGCCCTGATGAACTTGCCGCCCACCACCAGCGACTCTTTATTGGCCAAGGCAAGGGTCGCTCCCATGCGCACGGCGGCCAGCGAGGGCAGGAACCCTGCCGAGCCCGCGATGCCGTTCAGGACGATATCGGGCTCGGTGGCCTGCACGAGCTTCACGGCGGCGTCCGGACCGGTGATGAATTCTGGTCCGGCGGCGGCCCCGGTCAGGGCCAGGCGCTTGACCCCGAAGGCCTTAGCCTGCTCCAAAAGCGTATCCGCCGCCGTATGCGCCGAAAGACCCGCCACCCGGTAGTGCTCGGGATGCGCCCGTATGACATCCAGCGCCGCCAGTCCGATCGAACCGGTTGAACCCAGAACAAGGACGCGTTTCATCTTAGGCCAGCACCTGGATGATGATATAAAGGGCCGCGCCGACCGGAACAATGCCGTCCATCCTGTCCAACATGCCTCCATGCCCGGGGATGAGCGATCCCAGGTCTTTGATATTGAATTCCCGTTTGAACATCGAGGCGGTCAGATCGCCGATCAGATCGAGGAATGCCACGCTCAAGCTCAAAAGGACGATCATCCACAGCGCGTAGGTGCCGCGCAAGGGGTCGAACAGAGGGTAGAGGCGGGAGAAGAGGACGCCGGCGACTGTGGCCGCGGCGCATCCGCCGAGGAAGCCTTCCCAGGTCTTCTTGGGGCTCAAGTGTTCGGCCAGCTTCCGCCGTCCGAGGTTCTTGCCCACATAGTAGGCCCCGGTATCGGCCAGGAAGGTGCACACCAGACCGAAGATCATCCAGAAGCGTCCGTCGATGCCCATGCGCAGGTTGACCCAGTAGCTCATAAGCACCAGGGGATACATGAGTCCGGAAAGCGCCAAGGCCACCTCGCGCCCGCTGGCCTGCCGCCGTTCGAACAGGACAAGGCCAAGGGCAATGATGGCCAGGGCCAGAAGGCTCAAGGTCAGGTATGCCGCCTGGTTCTCTCCCTGCCAGATAAACCAGAGGAAGGGGAAGGAGCCGTAGAAGACGACCCAACCCAGGAGGCGGGCGCTCTCGGACAGGCAGGCCCGCATCAGCTCGAAGATGCACCAGGGCAGGACCAGCAGGACCACGATGAAGAACACCCACGGCGGACCGAAGATGACCGGCAGCGCCAGGACAACCGCCAGAACCAGGGCGCTTACGATGCGCGTCATGGCGTGGTCTTCTCCAGGATCTGTTCGGCGGTCATGCCGAAGCGGCGCTGCCGGGAGGCGTACCAGGCCAGGGCATCATCGAGGCAGTGCTCGTCGAAATCGGGCCAGAGGGTGTCGGTGAAGTACATCTCGGTATAGGCGAGCTGCCAGAGCATGAAATTGCTGATGCGGAATTCTCCGCCGGTACGGATGAGCAGGTCCGGGTCGGGCATAGAGGCCGTATCGAGACGGCCGGCGAACACGGTCTCGTCGATAGACCGCACGCCTTCCTCGGCCAGCGCCGCGGCGGCCCTCACGATCTCGTCCCGGCCTCCGTAGTTCAACGCGATGGTGAGATGGATCATGTCGTTGCCGCGCGTCTCCTCTATCGTGCGTCGGATCTTGTCCTGCAGCACCTCGGAGAGACGGGTGATGTCGCCGATCACCTGGATGCATACGCCGCTGTCCTTGAGCTTTCCCACCTCATCGTCGATGAAACGCTCCAGGAGTTTGAACAAGGCATCGATCTCCTCGCGGGGACGCTGCCAGTTCTCGGACGAGAAGGCGTAAAGGGTCAGGTAGGGGATGCCGCGCGCCTTGGCGGCCTCAACAATCGCGCG
>JAKQBR010000119.1 GCA_029574005.1 Deltaproteobacteria bacterium
TTGTGCGAGAACTTCTCGGAGGGCAAAATGCCCGGTAACCTGGGCGCGGGCTTCAGCGAGCAGTTCGTGGCGCATGCCAGCCAGCTCATCAAGGTGCCTGATACGATCACCGACGCAGAGGCCGTCTTGATCGAACCGGCATCGGTCTCGCTGCATGCCGTGCTGAGAAGACCGCCTGCGGCCGGAGAGAAGGTCCTCGTGATCGGCGCCGGCACCATCGGACTGAACGTCATCCAGTTCGCCCGCGCCGTGTGCCCACAGGCGACCATATACGTGCTGGAGCGCATCCCTTTCAAGAAAGACCTGGCCCGCAGGCTGGGCGCGGATGCCGTGCTGGAGGGCGACCCCTACGACGCGGCCGCCAAGGCCACGGGCGCCAAGGTCTATCGCGGACCCCTCAAGAACACCACCATGCTGGGCGGCTTCGACCTGATCTACGACTGCGTGGGACACAGCGCCACGGTGCACGATTCCTTGCGCTGGCTGAAGGCCAGGGGCACCTCGGTCATGATCGGCAACCAGCTTTCCCCCATTACCGTCGACCAGACGCCGTTGTGGAACCAGGAGCTCACCCTGCTGGGCGTGAACTCGCACGGCATGGAGACCTTCGAGGGCAGACAGCTCTCCAGCTTCAGCCTGGCCATGGAGATGATCGCAAAGAGGCGCATATCCCTTGAAGGCTTCATCACCCACCGCTTCAGGCTTGACGACTACCAGGCCGCCTTCCGCCTGGCCCTGGAGAAGCCGGGGCAGGTCATCAAGGTCGTCTTCGGGATGGGGTAACGACACACGCGTCTCATCCCGTGAGCGCCTGTGTCCATAGCTACCTCGGCAGGGCCGCGCGCCTGGAGTCGGCGCTTGTGTTGCCATGCCTCTCAGGGATGACCTGGGACACGAAATGGCGCTCGAAAGGGTAACCACCGTTTCCCGCGATGTTCACCGGCGTCCCCGCCTGCTTCATCAACCCTTTCGGCAGGTGCGGAGTTACCCGTTACGGTGTTCATCGCGGGACGCTGCTCCACCGAGAGACGGCTGGCCGCATGGTCAAGCGCCTGCCCTGCTCTTCTCCTCGATGTCGCCTTTCGAGAGATGATCGTCCGCGTGGTCTTCGGACAGCGATGACTTGAGTTCCCTGATGCCGCTTCCCAGGGATCTGCCCACCTCGGGCAGCTTCCCGGCGCCGAAGATGATCATCACGATCACGAGAATGATGATCAGTTCCGTCATGCCTATTCCACCTAACATGGCATGCCTCCCTTTCGCTCCTGTCTTACCGCTGTTGCATCCCCGGCTTGAATTTCGATAAATTCGCGACTCTCACCTGGCATGACAGGCTGAGCAATCCAGCTTTGTTTTCGCACCCTGGTGAATCGTGTGAACACCCGTCGAGAATTTCGTCGCTTCATTCCCGGCCGGGTCCGGGGCGTGGCAGGTCATGCATGCGACTCCTTTGCCGACATCCGGGTGTTCCTTCGGCATGATCGTGCCATAGTCCTGATGACAGACACCGCATGCGTTGTCCTTGAGCGGCGGTCCACCGGCCAGGACGGCTGTGCCGACCATGGCGTAGGCGAGCATGATCACGCACGCGATAAAGGCCGCTTTTTTCAAGCTATTCATGTCGTTTGCCCTCCTTCAAGAAGACCGGGGCGCGTGCTGTGCCCCGGCGCCTGCCTGAGTGATGCTTAGAAGTCGATCTGCCACTTGGCGCCGGCATACCAGGTGCTCTTTTCCTCGTCGTCGCCGAAGGAGTTGTCGCCGTAGTCAAGCACGCCCACCTCCGGGACAATGAAGAACCGGCCATATACCGGGACAACGACATTGAGGTAATACGACATGCAGGTGTTTTTATCGTCGCCGTACGCGCCGACCGGGTCTTCCAGCTGCGAGTAGGCGTACCCGAAGCCGGCCTCGACCGTGCACGTGCCGACCGTGGAGCCGACGACAAGATGGGTGCCCACGTTCGTTTCGTTCACCACGCTGCCCGATGCGTCAAGCTGCGCGCCTACCGCATCCTGCTGGATGATGCCGAAGTTCTTGCCGTTGTGCGCATAGTACCCTTGGACCTTTACATATGCCGGGTCCAGCTGGAGGCCGCCGCCGACGCCCGCAACCCAGCAGTTTACGGTCTCATCGCCGTAGGCAACGCTGTTCAACGTGACGTCCTCGACTTTGAACGAGAAGGCCCCGCCGAAGACGTCAGCGAAGAATCGGGGCTGGTCGATATGGTAGCCGACCTCGAGCTTCGGCATGAGCACGTCCACGTCGCCGCTGTTGCCCGTGCCGGTGGCGGCATTCAGCGCAGAAGAAGCCTTATCCTCAAGCAGCGCGATCTCCAGGCCCTTGACCTTCAGCTTGACCTGGGGAAGCCTGGTCTCGAAGATCGCGCCCCATCCGCACAGATCGAGATCGTCGAAGAATACCTGGTTGCTGTAGAACATATTCCCGAGGATCGGGTTGTTCTGGCCTACGAGCACTGAGCCCCACCCCATGTCGTAGATGCCGAAGAGTTTCCTGGTGCTCACGGACGCATCGTCATCCACACCAAGCTCGTACGAGCCGGTGAGCCTGTCCTTGGTGACCGTTGCACCTATCCTCGAATTCGACTGGAGATCCCATTTGAGGCCTTGATCATCCGTGCCGGGCCCAGTGTCTGCGTCGCTGTAGAACGTCGACAGCCGCATGCTGCCATAGATCTTGATGCCCGCGAACGTCTTTTCCAGACTGGCGACGCGCTCTTCCAACGATCTGTCATCGGCCGAAACCGGCGCCGAAAAGAGGATCGCCACCACGGCCAGTACCAGGTATGCCACTCGTTGTCTCTTCATACGGCTTTTCTCCTCGATGCCTCCTGCGGTTCAGGCCCACGTATTGCGATTGTCTACCGTCCTCACGAAGAGAAGACTTTCTCCTGCCGTGATTGCCGGTAGTCTCCTCTCGCGGGCCTGCCGGTCTAGTGTTTGATCCCTCGCTTCTCCGCTTCCGCGCGCAGTTCCTTGAAGATCTCCACATGCTTGATCTCGCTCGCGGGGCAATTCCTGTCACACTCACCGCAGAGGATGCAGTTGAAGAGCCCGTTCTGCACCGCTTCCAGCACCCTATCCCCCTCGTCGTTCGGGTCATAGTGCCGCAGGGCAATGGCGCGCATGCCGGCCGGTCCGATGTACTTCTCGGGATCAGACATGTTGTTGAGAACCGGGCAGCCGGCATTGCATGATAGGCAGCGGCAGCACCACTCGAGGTCGTCCAGCTTCTGTTTTATCTTGGGGTCGAAGTCCCGCTGCAGGTCCTTGGGCTCGAGAGGTTTTGAATTGATCCTCCTCTCGATGCTCGAGATCCTGTCCTGCATCTCGGTCCTGTCCACGATGAGGTCGCGCTCCACGGGGTGGCCCTTCAACGGCTCAACCGTAATATCAGTGCCCTGCTTGATGGGCGTGGTGCATGCCATTCTCGGCTTCCCGTTCACCATCATGCTGCAGCGTCCGCACACCCTCCCCCCGTGGCAGCTGTAGTCAAAGGCAATGGGATCGAGGTTTTCATACACATACATGAGCGCTTCCAGCACGGTCATGTTTTTCTTCCACGGGACATCGAACGTCTTATAGTAGGGCTTGGCGTCCTTTGCCGGATTGAACTTCTGAATCTTGACCTTCATCGGTTATACCTCCCTCGCGTATTCTTTCTTCCAACCGGTCTTCAGCATCTTCTTGATCTGCTCAGGAGACAGCTCCGAGGTCACGATCGGCACCTTCGTGAGCTTCATGCCGCTCTTGGTTTTCTGCACGACGATATTGCACAGCCAGTTCTCGTCATCCCTCTGGGGATAATCGCTCCGGTAGTGGGAACCCCTGGTCTCCGTCCTCATGAGTGTCGCCTTGCAGCACGCATCGGCGACATCGATCATGTTGTAGTTCTCTATGGCCTGTTTCCATTCCATGTTGTACTGCTGCACGTCCTCACGCAGGACCATCCTCGGGATATCGTACTTCCTGATGCGCTCGAGCTCCTTGATGGAGCGTTCGATGTCAGGGCCCTTCCTGATCGGACCCAGGGCCTTGAAGCAGGCCCTCTGGATCGCGTGCCTCACCTCGTGAACGGTGATCGGATTGGGGTGCTTCCTGGTCCGGAGTTCGTGGATGCGGGCATACTCATCGTTCACCTGCTCCCAGTCAATGCTCGTCAGCTCGGGGGCCTTCTTGGCGAGCCTGGCGGCGTTCCTGCCGGACACCTTGCCGCCGATGATCGGACCCTGGCAGGTGTGGTTGATACGCGCGCCCCTGACTCCGCCGCCCACGGGGTAAAAGATGCCCTTGAGATCGCTCTCGAAGTTCTCGTCGACCACGGGATGCCCGTGGTTTTCGGCCCACTCGATGGCTACCTCGAGCAGCTGGTTCTTGACGTCGATGCCGAACTTCTCCTTGAACGGCACGATGTTGCGGGAGTAGTGCACCCGCATGGTCTTGATGATCATTTCGCCCGCACGCAGGTCGAGGTACACCCCGCCGTTGGGGCTTCCCTTGCCCTGTTCCACCCTCTTGGCGATCTCGCGGATGAACTTGCCCCTGGTCATCTCGGCCTCGGGTATGTCCTTCATCCAATAAACGCCATCCTTGTCGCATACGTAGTGGTATGCGCCCTGGGCGTCGGCTCCGATGCCGCCGTTGTAGCTGCACGAAAGTCCGGAGGGCTCGATGCTGATGAGGTCGTTCTCCCAGAACTCCATATCCTGCAGCCTGCAGCCATGCCTGTAGGCAATGGCATCCAGGTCTCCCGTGCAGTCGGGGCTGTGGATGGTCTGAGGGGCCACGGTGTTCCAACCGTAGATCCACGGATAGGGTCCTGCCGCCGCGACCACCGCCTTTGCCCGGAAGACGCGGAAGGTCCCGGTGGGCAGATAGATGCCCATGGCGCCGATACACCGGCCGTCCTGGACAAGGAAGTCGGTGATCATGGTCCGGTCGACGACCTTGATCCCGAACCCCTTGGCCTCGTCCATGTCGTGTCTGGGGAAGTAGTCCTCGAACATGTTGCCGTAGGCGGCGTTCAGGACCCAGAACTTCCCGTCCGGATGCCTCCTGAAAACCGAGGTGCCACGCTGGCCGAGCAGGGCGAGCAGGTTTTCGCTGGCCCATTCCTCGTGGAGGGTCTTGCCCACCTTCTGGTTGATCATGCCCTCTGAATTGTAGATGTTGTACCGGAAGGCGCGTGCGACGTCATCGATCCAGCCGGTAATGACGGCCCAGTTCATGCCGCCGCCGCCGGACTGCCTGAACGGTCCCTTGTCGACCATCATCACCTTGACCCCTTCGCCGAAGGCCTGAAGCGCTGCCGTGGTAGCGGCTATCCCACCGCCGATGACAAGGACATCGGTGTTGTATACTTCATACGAAGGCTTTGCCGCCGGCGTCTTCCCAGCGGTTGTCTTGGCCAGGGCCTCGGTAGTCGCAGGGGGCAGTGTGGCCATCAATGCCGCACCTCCGGCAAGCAGGCCCGCCCCCTTCAAAAAGTTACGACGGGAGTTCTGTTTCTTGTCTTTCTCGCTCATGTTGCATTACCTCCTGCGGCATGTATTGAACTTCTCGTTCCCTCCGCTCTCTGCGGCCTGCGCTGACCTGCGGATGCCGACGATTCTCCGCCGGCCGTAAGGACATCTTCCAGATGTGCGCCTTGCCGTGCCATAGAGTAGGGCCGCCTCATAGTTGTGCAATATTGAGCAACAAGCTTGCCATTTTATATTGTCAGTTATATCAATAGGTTGTGTTTTATGCCCATAGCCGCGCCGCCACAGGTTGCATCGGGAGTGAAATATGTGGTAGAAGACCGCAGAAAATGCCAAATAATTCATCGAGAGAACCATCAACGGCATGATCACGAGGGAGGATGTCTCGATGGCGGATATGAATACGTTCTTCCATGAAGCCACCCTGCGTATATGCGGGAGCCTCGAGATCGAGACCGTAGCAAAGGACTGTCTCGCGTACCTCAAACCCATCTTCTACAGCAAAACTGAGAAAACGGGAGTTTGGTGACTGCGGGGGCGCATAAAACCTGGGGCATGGTTTTTCGTTGAGAAAACATGGTGCCAACTAAACAGTATTTACGGCTTGACATAGGAGCATTATAGAAC
>JAKQBR010000134.1 GCA_029574005.1 Deltaproteobacteria bacterium
TTATTCCAATGAGGAAGTGCGCGTGGCCGATGTGGTTGCCATGCTGGTGGGTATGAACGAAATCGATGTGGACGAAGTTCAGAATCCCTACATCACCTATGCCTCCGCTGTCAGCCCTTATAAGAGCATGGCATATCTGGCGACGCCCACCGTGCCAATGGGCGTGTACGTTCCACTTGTGACAGCCCGCGCTAACGCCACCTTCCGTCCGGATGACTCCGGCGAAATCATGAAGCTCATTGACGGCGGCACGAATTACGACGGCGGTATGCTCTACTATGCCCTGCGCGACCACAACGGCAATGCGGCCAACGACGGCATCCTGCTCGACCGCGCTCTGGACATGATCGTTCGCATCGTATTCAAGCTCGACAGCGAAGACTCAAAGCTCAGCAACGGCAAGACCACCTTCGACGGTCTGATGGAGAAGCTGGACATTCAGGCCATGACCGATGAAGGCATCAACGACACGGTTACCACGCTCTTCGACGGCGAGGACGGCGATAAGCCGCTCATCGATTCTGCCTATGACCTGCTTGTGGACAACCATGACGCCCTGGTAGGCATTACCAAGCCTCTGGGCCAGATGCTGGTCAACTTGAGCACCACCAATGCCCAAACCGGCGATGCGAACGTGATTGCGCTGATCGAAGACGCCCGTACCGTTTGGCCGATTATGAAAGACATGGTCAAGACCGAAGATACCGGCGAAGAAAGCACGCTGGGTGATTACATCGACTACCTGACCGCCGAAAACGCAGATGGTTCGGACAACCCGCTCATGCTCAATGGCAAGAAGATTGCCTACAAAGCCCTCGATATCCAGGATGCCATGTATAATCCGGATGGCGAGCTCACCATGGACACCCCGCTCACCGGTGATAACGGCATGGTAGCCCATCTCCTGGGCGGGGTCAGCTGGGTCGACACTTTGAAGGAATATGTCGGCTTGGAAAACGGTCTGTATGATTTTTCACCGCTCATGGATTTCCTCATTGCCGCGACCGACAGCCCCGACATCCTCTGGACCGCGCTCAACGACGGCGGCGACATGCTCGACAAGATCATGGGCAATGAAACGGGCTACACCGAGGCCTCCCTGTCCTTGAGCTTCCTCCAGGCGCTGGTCAAACCGGTGGACAGCAACAAAGACGGCGTATCCGACGGGTCGGTGCTGGTCGACATCACCAATATGATCCAATTGGAAGGCGTTGACTTCGACGGCGTATTGATGGATGTATCCAGTCTGCTGGACCCGGATAACATCGACCTCAAGCCTGGCAGCGATACCTTCGAAGGTCTGCTCAAGGTTCTGGATTTCGTCATCGAGAACGCCACGGTGAAATAAGGGTTTCTTTTAGAACACGGTTTGCAATGCAAAAAGGGGGGAGGATTCCTCCCCCCCTTAGGAAATGAAAGAAAGGGGTCATGTATGGGGAAGAAAGTTCTGCTTGTTTTTTGTACACTCTGTGTCTTCAGTCTACCCGCCCTTGGTTCCGGTTTTCCTGACACGTATGCATTCGGTGTGCGGTCATTGGCATTAGGGGGGGCTTTCACGGCCGTGGCGGATGATTTTTCCGCCGCCTATTACAACCCGGCCGGCCTGGCCCAGTTCACGGGCAATCGCGTCAATGTGGAGTATATTTATGCCTCACCCCAGATCGACGTACAAACCCTGGATGGCGAGGATCTCATCATCCGCTTGTCCAATGGCGAGGTGAAGAACAACCCCACCGAGTACAAGGGTGGTACGGGCCTTGACCTGCGCATCCCGATCATCGGCCTGGCCATAGACATCAACGATGTGGTCAACCTGCCCCTGCACTGCGAACTGGGCCTGGCCATCTCCATGCCGGAGAAAAGCGACGTGATGTACCGCATCCTGGCCTATCCCCCGGATCAGCCGCATTTCTTCCGCTACGGCAACGACATCGACCGCATCCATGCCGCGCTGGGCATAGGCTTCGAGCTGGTCAAGGATCTCGTCTACTTCGGCGTGGGTGGTCAAATTATGCTCTACGGCGACGGCAAGATCTACATCGATGGATTGAGCATCGGAACCGCGGATGAGAACCAGAATGTGGTGGCCCAGGTCAAACAGTCCTCCCTGATAGCATTCGATCCGTCCGCCGGGATAATGGTTACCCCCTTTGATAAGAAGCTCAAGATCGGGTTCTCGTATAGGGATAAAGAAGAGGTCGAAATCGACCCCATGCCCACGGTCATCTCGGTCGATGGTCTACCGGCGGCAAACCTGGGCATGACCATGGGAATGAACGCCTTTTATACCCCCAGAGAGTATTCTTTGGGCGCTTCGTATGATTTCGGGCCGGTCATGGTCTCGGGCGAGGCCAATCTGCAGAAGTGGAGCGATTATGAGTACTCCCCACAGGACTCGGCCGCCAATGCCTCCGGCGATTATTTCTATGATGGCGACCCGGATTTCGACGACACGGTCAACTACCGTCTTGGTGTGGAGATCAAGCTCAATGACAAGGGCAGCGTCATGCTCGGGTACTGCCACCTGCCAACACCCATCCCGGACCAGTCCGGCAAGGTCACCAACTACATCGACATGGACAAGGACATGTTCGCGCTGGGAGGCAAGTACTCTTTCATGTTGCCTTTGCTGAACAGGCCCATGACTATCGAGGGGGCCTTCCAGTATCAGAAGCTCAAGTCGTATACCGTATACAAGGACGGGATCACCGGGGATAACGGTGGGTTTACCTGGCAAGACCAGGTGAGCTACGAAGTGTCGGGCGATGCCTATGCCGGCGGCGTCTCGATCGGCTTGGCCTGGTAATGCTATGGAAAGAAAGGGGTCTCATATGGGGAACAAAACGATCTACAGCCTTTTGGTTCTAATCGTAATTATCAGCGCAGCGACGACCGTCCAGGCCGGCGGATACACGGACACCTACGGCTTCGGCAGCCGCGCCATGTCGCTGGGCGGCGCCTTCACGGCCGTGGCCGATGATTTCTCGGCCGCCTACTATAACCCGGCCGGGCTGGGTCAGATCAAAGGCAACCACTTTGCGCTCGAATACCAATACACCATGCCCGATATCGAGGTGAAGAAGGCCAATGGTGAAGACCTGGTCCTTTACGGACCCGACGGCGTTGTCCGCACCGACCCGACCGATTCCGCGGCCGGCAATGGGCTCGACCTGGGCCTGCCGGAGATAGGGTTCGTGCTCGATATCAACAAGATCGCCAAACTGCCGGTGAAAACCACGTTCGGCCTGGCGGCCAGCATGCCTGAACAGGGAGACATAGCGTATCGCATGCATGACATGCCGCCTGATCAACCGCATCTGATCCGTTACGGCGACAACATCGACCGCATCACTTTGGCCGTGGGCGTGGGCGTGGAAGCGGTCAAGGACCTCATCTACATCGGCGGCGGCGTCCAGGCCATGCTGTTTGGCCCTGGCAGCTTCTACGTCGACGGTCTGACATTGGATGCCGGCAACGTGATATCCAAATCCGAGTTTGGCGCCCTGTTCAAATATGAACCGATGTTCGGCTTATTGTTCACCCCTCTGGACAAGCGCGTGCGCATCGGCCTTTCATGGAAAGACGAGCAGGAACTCAGGCTGGGCGTCATACCGATAGTCGCTACGGTTTCCGCCGGTGGGCTGGATGTCAATGTGCCCATGAACCTGGATATCAATGCTTTCTTTACCCCTGAGGAATACTCGGCCGGTCTGGCGTTCGACCTCGATCCGCTTCTGATCTCCTTTGAAATGAACAAGCAGATGTGGAGTTCCTATGAATATTCCGTGACCGATAGCTACCATTACCCGGATCCTCCGGATTTCGAGGATACCTACAACTATCGCGTCGGGCTGGAATACAAGCTCAACAAGAAGACGAGCCTCATGGCCGGATATTACCGCCAGCCTTCCCCGGTGCCCGATCAGTCCGGCAGGGTGTCGAACTATATCGACCTGGACAAGGACTGCTTCTCGCTGGGCGGTAGCTATATCCTGGACCCGGGCTTCGGCATCACCAAGGGTCCGGTTAAGCTTGCCGGCAACATCGTATACCAGAAGTTCAAAGATCTGGACGTGGAGAAGGACGGTGTCACCGGTGTTTCCTGGGTTGACCAGGAAGACTATACGGTTGAAGGCAGCGCCCTGGCAGCCGGCCTTTCGATGACCGTATCCTGGTAGGCTTAAGAAGCGTGATTTCTGGCGCCCCCCGCCTTGCAGAACAGGCGGGGGGCGTTTTCTATTCTTATGCGCCCGCCATTTCGGCCGCGATCTTTTCCACCGCGGCCTTGGCATCCGGCGCTTCACTGATGGGCCTGCCGATGACCAGCAGGTCCGCGCCGGCCTTGATGGCTGCTGCGGGTGTAGCGATGCGCGCCTGGTCGCCGCTGGCGGCGCCCGCGGGCCGTATGCCCGGCGTAATCAACACGAAGTCTCGCGGTGCCCGCGGGCGGATACATTCCAGGTCGGCGGCCGAACAGACCATGCCGTCCAGGCCTGCCAGGGTCGCCAAGCGGAGCAGTCGCTCGACCTGCTCCCTGACGGACGTTTGCCAGCCCAGTTCCTTGATATCGCCATCGCCCAGCGATGTCAGCACGCTCACCCCGATGATCTTGGGCCGGGGAATGCCCAGGCTGTCGGCCTCGTCGGCCGCGGCCGCAACGGCGGCCTCGCACATGGCCTTGCCCCCGGAGAGGTGAATGGTCATCATATCAACCCCCAGGCGGGTGGCCGACCTGACTGCCC